>NZ_JBBNAC010000002.1 GCF_037996825.1 Bdellovibrio sp. BCCA
CGATGGTCCTTATCTTCATTTTTTCCGAGCGTAATCTCCTCGCGAAATGCCTGTTCGTACACCTGGGGTGGAATTTCCAGAATTTGGCGAAGTCTCTCCTTCGTTGGTCCGGATGAAATCGATCCGATAAAGATGAACTCCGAGTTATCCAAAAGTGCTTGAATAAGGGTAGGGTTCTTGTCCATTAATTCCGGAATCTGCTGCAAAATAAACCAAGTGGAAATTGTATTTTTACGCGCTGTTTTTACATCCTCTTCCATGTAAGAAGCTGCAATAGCACTTCTAATGAGTCTCCAGATTTCGTCACGAATAATGTACTTTGCACGCCCGCGCGTAAAGTACAGATCTCGACTGAATCGTTCGTTAAAGAGTAGCATGTAAACGGCTGCAAGAGTTTCTTCGGATTCAATACCTTTCATATCGACAACGACAATGTCGGCGTCAAGATTTACAGTGCATTCGCCTTCAAAGTATGGGAAAGCTCCTGAACCCGTCCAATTTTTTACGGTCATAATAAGGTTTCTGTTGTCTTCATCGTCCTCGTCGAGAATATCAACCAAGAATGCATGAAGATCCGTCATGGTTGGCATTCTTCCGGTTGTTCTTTCGAAAAGTTCAGAAACAAATCCTTCAATGATAGAGGACTGATATTTTTTTCCAGATGAAGTAAAGATAATGTCCAAAAGTCCCACGATGAATGAAAGTGTCCTTTGGAACGGCTTACATTCTCCAGGTTTAAGAGTGAAAGAGTTTCGCGCCGTTGATGGGGCAGGGATGCCAAATGTCTCAACGAACTTATCGTTAAACTGGCCATCCGTAATGTTTACAAGTCCTTCTTTGATAATCCAAAGGAAGAACGAAGTGATGGCACTTGGAGTTTTTTCGTTCGTCTTGACGCCATTGTCTTTCAACCAATTAACAAGTTGAGCCTGTTTCTTTGAAGTTGGAATGCACATTGTCGGCTCGACATCCATTAAAGGAAGGATCGGCCTTTCGGATCCAGAGAAATTAATTACGGTCCCATTAAATAACTTCGCTAAGGCGTAATAGGATCCGTTTTCACCAGAATTATCGATGATTCTAATCTTTGGAGGAACATCTCCATAAGCGCCACCCTGAGCCATCCCAATAATAGTATCCATTAGGACGGATTTACCCGAACCT
Organism: Bdellovibrio sp. BCCA; assembly: GCF_037996825.1. Classification (NCBI taxonomy): domain Bacteria; kingdom Pseudomonadati; phylum Bdellovibrionota; class Bdellovibrionia; order Bdellovibrionales; family Pseudobdellovibrionaceae; genus Bdellovibrio; species Bdellovibrio sp. BCCA. The sequence continues at coordinate 1,165 of NZ_JBBNAC010000002.1, forward strand.
GACCCGCCAGAAATGAGACCGTTGTAGTTCTCTTTGCCGTCGAATGGACTGAATGGATATATTGAACCGAAATCATCAATTAGGTGATTGAAGCCATTGTGTCTTTCGGTGTCGCCCGTAGCCCAAATTCCATGGATATAAGCTACCTCTTCTTGGCGCATTAGGAATTTTTTGTGTTCAACAGCGGTAGCGTGACAAAGACCTGGTATTGATTTGTTGAATACAAACCATGAAGACTCTCCTTCAGTTTTCCATACTGATCCAACAAATCTGTTTAAGTAGTTGTTGATGATGTCATGTTCTTTCTTGGCGATAATTTTCTCTTTAGATGATTTCTCTCGAGCCATTTCGTCAAGAATCTGCATTCGAGGGATCTTTACAAACATGGAAATAGTAACGTCGCAAACTGGAGTTGGGTTTTTTGACCACTCCATAAGAGCCTCTTGAGATGTTCGGTAACGCTCGTCTTTGATTAGGTCTCGATCAGCTCCAGTTACATCATCACCGTCAAGATCTTCTGCTTGCTTCTTGATAGATCTTTTTAGCTTTGTATCTGTGTCTTCAAGTGAGTATTTGTTCGAAGACACTGTATATATGTATTCGAATGGCATATTGAGGAACACACCGATTTCACCGCCATAGACCTCTCTATTTTCTGGCATCACGTCGGCAACAAAAAGGAGATAAACATCACCATTTAATTCAAAGTGAGTAGGGTATGTTCCTACTGAACAGCCTTCTAGGATGTTTTTTCGATAGGTGTTTGATGATGACTCTTTTAAAGTGACCTTAGCTCCGGCGCTCTCTCCTGCGTAAAAGTGACGGAAAAGAGAAGTATATTCTTCCTCTGAAGAAATGAGGTCATAAGGAATTTGAAGAGAAGCAAGCAAGGATCCTAGCTCAACCAGTTTTGTTTCAATGTATTCAGCGCGATCCATAAGTCCCTCAAAGTCTGACTCAGACAGGGACTTTTTTATTTTACCGATGCCAGCAAAGAGATTCTTCAATGAGAAAGTATTTGCAGCCGCCTTAGTCTTTCTGTTTCGATAAAAAAGGGTGATGTAGAAATCACTTTGCTTTAAATTCATTGAATTAAAGTGATCAACACGGGCCTTCAGTAAAGGATGCTGTGGTTTCAGATTCTTCTTTGTAGCCGATCTGTTTACAGTTGTAACGCTAAGAGATAGATCCTCATTGCAGATATTTAGAGCACTTTTCCAAGAACCAAGAAAACTCTGGAATCTCTCAAACGTAAAAGGTGAGCAGTCCACGCCCTTAAATTTCAGGACGACTGATACATGGCCTCCGCGATGAATGATCATCGGAGTTTTGTTTTTGTATTTCTTGATTGTGGCAATACTGCATTCTTTGAAGATCGGTCCCTCTTCATCGAAAACGAATTCGCTTGCCTGCAATCTTTTTCCTGTATTCAGTTCGGACATTTGAAACTCCAAATATTAGAATCCGTATAGTGATCGGCAGTATTTCATGTCGACCTTTTCCGCATTTGCGTCGATTACCTGACGAACACCACCCATAGGAGAAGGTGTCGTTACTTCAGAAAGTTGCTTTGGCGCCTTTGAAAAGTCTTGGTTCTTAACAAAGTAGGTGTAGCTGCACTCGTTGTCGTCCCACAAGTACCTGATCACATGAATAACGTCGCCATCATCCCATTGATGAACATAGAGCATGTTCTCTTTAAATTTGGGAAACTGACCTTTGTGCTTTTGAATGACGAGCCTTTGAATGTTCTGAGAAACACCACTTAGCATGTATCCTTTTTGGAGTTCCTCGCCATTTTCGATCTTCTTAAGGAACTCTTTCTTAGATGCAAAAGCGCTCAGTGAAGTGAATAAGATCAGGATAAGTACGATCATATTTTTCATGGATTATTCTCCAATAAAATCTGCATCTGAATTGTCAGGAGTAGTGTGTGTCTCAATAATATACGGGGATGATATTTGGCCGTTTCCAAGATCTTGGGCAGGAACAACTTCTTGCTTAATTACCCCGAATCGCGTCGTCATGTCTTTTGAAGCGGCTCTTTGGGCATCTCGAATACGATATTGCTGGATGGTTTTATCAAGCTTGTTCATTTCCGAGATATAGCGGGACTCGTACTTACTTTCATAGTAAGAGTTGATTCCCCAGCCAATGCCAAAACCCACTGCGGCGCCGATTCCGCCGACTTGCATTGGGTCGGAACCTTTAGGTGCAGCTGCGACTGCCAGAACTGAAGCTGCGACTGACAAAAGCACTGGCTCTGTCCACTTTGATTCAAAAATGAATCCAGCCTGAGCTTTCCCGGTGGTCATAATTACGGTGACTGACAATAGAGCAAGAAGGAGTTTTTTCATGATAGCCTCGTCTTTCCTCAACAGTAAATGGATCGACTCTAAAAATGAGTCGACCCTAATAAACCCTTAATGACGAAAGGCTATTTTCGGAGAATTTATTTTAGATGATGCTAAGATCTCTCAAAAATCGACTGATTTCGCTTCTTTGCGCTCCTGGATAAGCTTTTCAAGGACGGCCCGGTCTACGAATTGATCCACCGTCGAATACACGTAGTATCCATATGGATTTACAACTTCTCCAGTGACATCTTTTGAGATTTCGCCTTTTACGATAATCATTTCGATAACTCTTCCGCCAAGGAATTCAGCTGGGAGTGGACTCTTTTGTTCGTCAAAGTAGTTCTCATACTGGCCGAATACGACCGCGCGAATTCCACCCATCTCTGGAAGCCCATAAATTCCAATGAAGTGAATCAAAAAGTGGTTAGATACCTTTTTTTCAACGAGAAGTTTGTAGTCTTCATTTGACCTCTTGTAGAGATCGTTCACGTATAACCACTCAGGAGACCCTGGCGCAGTCATGTCGATACTTTTCAGAATATTTGTTGAGAAGCTCGTAGAGCTTGCATATCGAGTGTCAGTTGAAAGCGATTGGTAATTTGAGATGATTGAGCGGTCTCTTGTGTACTTCAGATATTGATACACAAAGTTTTTGATCTCGGAATCTTCGTTGATATTGCTTGAATAAGTATCAACATAGGTAAAAGGATATGGAAGATCCAAGTGGTTCGGAGAAACGGCGACAAAGTTTTTTCGACTTGCCCAGCGCTCTCCTAAGATTGCTGTCACAAATGACGTAATTGAAGCCATGGCAGTCAAAACAACCACCAAAAACATCATAAAGAGACGCTTTCTGTTTTCCTTTGTTTGCGTTGATGTGATCATAGACTATTTTCCTTCCTTGGTCCTCTTAAAAGGGTTCAACCCTCGATAGGAGATTCCGAAGATGCGCCCATCATTTTTGATCTTTTGAGCGTCTGGATTTTTTCTGAACAATATGAACATAATGAATAAGCTAAAAAGGAACATAAGAGACAGTGGTCCGACACCCTTCTTTAAATGAGTCTTAGGGATCTCCATCTTGAGAATTACCAGCGCACTCTGGTAGGAGCTACTTTCGCGATCATAATTCTTCGTGAGAAGATCATTTGCGGCGAAGTAAATTTGACGCAGATATTGATTCTGAGGTTCGGCGTTTGTGTATTCGATTAAGAATTTCTTATCTGCTTCTGACAGGGTTGCCCAGGCGACAGAATGCTTCTGGCATTCTTTAATCTCGTTTACCGTATCTGTTGTCTTAATTGAGTCTTTCTTCAGGATGGAAAGATTTGATTTCTGAAGGGCTTCCGCGAAAGACAAACATTTCAAGTGTTTTTGATAGTAAGCGTTTTTATTAAGCGAATTAATCACTTCAGGATTGATCGCACTTTTGTAGATGGTTCTTGCTTCATATGCGGCCATCATAAAAAATATTAAGATTCCGAACGGAAGAAGGCCTAGAAGTAAGGTTTTGTTTTTCTTATTCATGGCTTCACCTCAGTTCCTCCCTCAGGAGTGAAATATGTCTTCACTGCCCCAGATTGGCGAGTTAGTGCATCAAGCTGAGGTGATTGCATTTTTGTGGAGCACAGGTCTCTTGAGAAAATGAAGACCGCGCCATCATTGAGCCTTTTTGCAGCAATAAAGAACTTGTTTAAGTTTAAGAGGCGGAAATTTGCATTGTTAAACTTGATGACGGCGTATTTACATTCAACTGAATAAATCGCATCCAGGAATTCGATCCTGGCCACTTGCTCTTTTTGTCTTTGTTGAAGGTAGCAGTGGCGCAAGTCAACCTTGTATCGCTTGTCATTGACGTCGATAATAGCCTCGCCTGACTTCGAAGAAAACTTTCTGAGAATTGCATTCGTGAATGAACGAGATTGGTTTGCTTCATAGTTAGTAACGCAGAATGCGTCGTAAACTTTGTCCTTCGGAACCCAGTCCATTTTTTTGTCGCCAAACATATCTTCGGCGAACTCTGCGCGAGCCGTGATTGAAAGTAGGATTGTGAAAATCATGAAAAAAGTCTTCATACAACCCCTTAGCGCATAAATGCTATTTTCCCTGAAGGAAAAGTGTGTCTCAAAACGAATCAGAAAATGTACTTGTCTTCCAACTCGAATTTCTTTCTAAACATTGCAATCTTTCGGTTTGTTGGATGTGAAAGGGTAGAATCGACAGATGCTGTAGTGCCAAGGGCGGCCCAGAGGGCTTTATTCTCTGCGACTTCGCGCTGAGTGTGGGTGGTCAGAAAAGCCACATAGCCACCAAAACAGTAGAACGACTTCGTTCCATTGTACTCGGTCGACTGTTTGTCGATTAGGAACTTTCGGAATTGTTTTGTTCTTTCGGCGTCACGGTCAAACTGAATAACGGCGACGTTTATTAAAATTCCACCAACCAATAATGCCAAGCCAAAATAGTTCATGCGAGTGTTCAGTTTCTTTGTGAGGTACTTCTTTGTTTTAGTTGAAGTTTGTTTCTTGTATTTCTGTTTTTCTAGAACCTTAATGATTGGCTCTTTCGATTCGCTGACGACGGTAATCGCACCGCCAAAAATCAAGCTCATGGAAATGAAGGAATAGACGATAGCAGATGTTAAAAATTTACGCCGAAGGGTATTTGATTGTTTGATCAACTCGCTGTTGCCTGATGAGGAAATACATTCGTCAGCAATTTTGTAGCGTCGATATCGAAGAAAGAGAGTGTAGGGGAGAATAATGTAGCTTAGAATTTTACCGAGCGTATTCAAAGTCTGTTTAAGACGCTCAAGGCTGGTTTGATTTTGTGTTTCACTCATAAAATCTCCATCAAAGTAAGCCATCCTTGGCGGAATTCTAGGAAATTCATTAACCTAGTATAGGGTGGAATCGTCCTAATTTAGGAAGAGTCCAATCTGCCGATTAACGGCCAGAGGGATATCATCCGTGATATTCCTCTTCCGGTTTTTCAAATTCGTCCATGAATTTTGATCTGAAATACAGCGGGTTTACGCTGTCTGAGTAGTTCGCTGTCAGCCTGGGAGCTGTGGCTCTATAAAGCGTCTTTAAATAATTCACTCGTGGTTCCGCTGTATCCATAATACGGCAGATCATGAGGGTTATTCCGATGATAATGACCAAGAGATATCCGACTGGAATGAAAACCACTTCAATCAAAAGAAGAATACCGAACATGATATAGAACTGGTCGGTAACTTCGAAAAGACCTCTTTTGGTCTGAAGTGGTAGAAAAAACATTGATACCTCTTAGTTACGGATTACAAACCGATTGAAGCAAAGAATCCGGCGACACCTTCCCAGAATGGAGTCCAAAGCATGTAACCAATGATTGCGATCACAGTGGTCATTACGATTGTGCCCAAGCTGGAAACTTGATCTGTCATGCCCATTAGGTTGAACACGAAGATACCGATTTTGTAGATGATGAAGATACCAGCAGCTGCGGCAAAGATGAATTTGAAGATCCCTTGGCCGATGCCATCAGCAACGTCCGCCACTGGGCCAGCGTAAGCTACCATTGGCAAAAACGAGAATACCATCATGGCGATGGTAAATTGAATTGTTAAGATAAGTAATTGTTTCATTGAGTTCTCCTTATTTTCTGTTTTTAGAAACCGTCAGAAATCTCAATGGGGTCATGGTTAAAAATGAGTGAAATAAATTTTGAGAGTCTCAAAATAATACGTTTTTGTGCCTGATTTGCTCGATTTTCTCCCCAAACCATTGAATAAATATGAAAAAGCAACAGTTTGAAGAAATGATTGAGAAACGCCGAAAGCGAAAAGAAGCTATTAAAGCGTTCTTTTTCTTTCCGAAGACTCTTGCGGCGAGATACCGTTTTCTAATCAAGGGCTTTTCTGAGATCGAGAATCGCTGGGATGACACTAAAGAAAAAATGAATGCATATAAGTCATCATACAAAAAGCTCGTCGAGTTCATGGTGATGATCCCTCTCTACTTTGGCCTTCTATTTGGCGCGGTCAGTGTTGTTCAAGTTGGATATGCGGCCACCCAGATCAGCTGGAAAAATTATTACAAGAAAGACGTTAAGAAGAAGGTCATTAGAGTAGGGAAAACCAAAGTGCCATTCCTAAATGTTGAACGGGCTGCAACTCGCTTGTATGAACGAGTTGAGAAGAAGGGTGGAAAGCCATGGTTACTATTTGGTATTCCGGTGTTCTTCGTGCTGTCGTTTGGAGGAGCCTTTATTCTTTCGTCAAACCCAATTTTCTCTCAATCAGAGAAGATAAAAAAGGCTCTAAAGGATTTCAAATTTACAGATGCTGAAGGTGAACCATGGGAGTTTGTCTACACTCCTGATCTTATTATGTTCAGAAGCTATGGCATAGTCGCTGATGAATTTGTTCGAAAGAAGAACTTTTGGACGACGATCAACTTTTCGCCACAGCCCGCGCGTGTTAGTTCGGATGATCAGAACGTGTTTCTAATTCGCCGAAAGACTCAAATGCCAACCGCAGTAATTTATGGGAACTTTTCTACATTACCATCTATTGATGAGCTTCTGGAGATGAGCGATGAGGACGATCATTCAAGTCCAAATATCATGAAAGTGGATCCGGAGAATAAGAAAGTGACTCAAAAAGCAACGGAAACCGAAGTGGATTCCCAGGATTTACCGCCGGAAAATGAAGAAATAGTTACGGAGAAAACTTAATAATGTCGTCTTTTTGGCAGAAAAAAGTTTTTGATAAAGAATTTCGTAATGAAAATCCACCATTCTTACTTAAGGTCATGAAAAGAGGGTCCTCAAAAAGGCTCTCGTTCCTATTTAACGTAGGTCGGAAAACAATTTTGAATAATGTGATCTTGTCACCGTATAAGAATCCGTAGTCGGTTGATGGTAGCGGAGAAGTGGACCAGGCAAGATCGCAGTATTGAGAATTGTTTTTGCAGATTTTCAAATCTGCGGCGTAGTGGAGGGTGCGAAATAGCCCTTTGTGAGTGCGCCTAAAAGAAAGCTCACAGCAAAATTCGACTTAGCACTACTCGCATCGTTAATGATGTGAGGGTAAGTGGCAGCGCCAGCCCTTAATGGCGTCGCTCTCCTGTGGCAAACATAAGCTGGCCACGCGTGGACGAGAGAAAGAAGACCGAAGGGTGACGCTGTGACGGCAGATTAAACGTCCCTTTGCGAGACAGGCGAAAATTTTTTGATTCGCCGATGCCTCTATTATATTTAGTGGCTATCTTAGCCGTATTCCGCCCTGAATTTACTGCGAAGACACGGAAAAGAGCTTGATGCTCGTCCCGAAGCGGTAGCGATAGGGACAAGAGCATCGCATCCCACAATCCTACAGTCCAACCGGACTTCGATCAGGATGGAGTCTATCAAAATTTACCCGAATACGCCGTTCGGGATTTCCGGCCCTTTCTATGCCCAAAATAAATCGGGCCAATCTTCATTTTTTATGTTCAAAAATCTTCAATTGACCATTAAGAGGGAATGGAACAACCAAAGCGCAAACTTCCAAAACATGCAAAAGAAGGTCAGGAACTAATTGAAGTGCCAGAATTCCCGACTTTCTTCGACCCTAAGAATTCGTTGAAACCTATTTCTCCATTAACTAAGGAAGAAATTGATTTCATTTTTAAAGCGAAGTTTGAAGACTGTTGTTCAGCTTATGCCAGTAGAATCAGAGGATCTGGTTTACTTGAGGTTGAAGACGGAGGAGATAAAAGATCTATTGATGGAAGTGCTTTCCTGTTCTTTTCAGCTCTCTGTAAGAAGTTCGATAAGGATAAATATAAAGGCGCTATTGGCTCGAAAAGCGTTGAAGGCGCGACTGGCACTAAAACTCTTGATTGGTTCTTTTATAACTATTTCTGTGAAAAGCTGAATGAAATGTCTAAGGATATGAAAGAGAAAAAGAAAAAGTACCGGGATTTGTACGGTGACGACATTTCTCATGAGTGGGTATTGTTCGATGTTGTAGCAGAGAGAGGTAAACAGTACCGCGAAGTTTGCGATATGTTGCTGAACGATGCTGCGATGTTCCTCTCTCCCCAGGCGCTGGAACTGCTGAAAATCCGTTTTGCAGAGGGATATAAGTATTCTGAAGCTAAAGGTCTGGTCGGAAAATCATACTACGCTCATCGCACCGAAATGATGAATTACATCAACATTTTTATGCTTCGAAAACGTGTGGCTTTGGCGGCACTTTTGGAAGTCAGTGAAGACACTTTCTATAAGCGAATCGAAAATCGTCTTCGCGGAAGAGATATGATGAAGATTCTCGGAATGGTGGATAGATACACCGAGCAGGGAAAAGAGCGTAGAGATGTTCGTCGCTATGTCCGTTTAAAGATCGAAGAATCAGGTATTGAAGATTCTTCTGATGATGAGGCAGCTTAATTTAATAATTCGGTTTGCGATTGAAGATCGCGATCCTGAAAGGACTTCATGAAAAATCTAATTTATGCATTTTTGGTCTTGCTCCACGCGGTGGTAGCCTTCGGTAATAAAGGTAGTGCGTACCGTCCGATGGTCACGGAAGGGGAGATAATCACTGTTTATTCTGTTGATGACCCTAAGCGCCTTCCTTCCATTGAAGAAGTTCGAAATGACCTTAAGAGAAAGAAGAATGTGGTAAAAGAAGGTGTTGATGATTTGAAGTCAGATAAAGACTCCGAAACTGAGGGTGAGCATCCTGAAGATTCAGATGACCATTCGGATGACGCGGAAGAAAGTCCTGAAGAAGATGAACCTGAAGACGGCGACGAGGACGAGGAATAGCGATAAGCGGCGGATTGAATGTCGAAGTACTACGAAAAGATTATTCATGAAACTTTAAAGGAAACTGGAATCCCTTATCGCGTTAATGCACAGGGAACCCACGCTGTCTTGTTGGCGTGCCCGGTTTGCAGTCAGAAGAATAAGTTTTTCGCGGATCTTCGCGACGGTCGATTCATTTGTCATAATTGCGTCGGCGATGGTAAAAATATTAAAGGCGGCCTGACATATTTCGTCTCGCTTTGTCGCGGAGAAACATATGAAGAAAGTCAGGCCCGGATCAATTCGGGAAGAACCATCTCAAAACTCTTCTCAGACAGTAAAGGCGACGGTTCAGCACTGCTTGAAAAGGTTAAGAGTATCTATGCTCCAAATGTAGCAAATGAAAACAATATGGATTGCTACGACTTTCCCGAGATTAAGCTTCCACCGCACGCGATTAAAATGGAAAAGGGGTCTCCAGCCTATCGTTACCTTCACAATGTTCGAAATATTTCTGAGGCTGAACTTGCAAAGCTTGACGCGTATGAAGTCCCGGCAAGCAGTACTGATGATTTGAGGCGACTAGCAGCTGGACTAAGTAAGGAAAAAATCAAAGAGATGTATGCGCACAGTGGGCGTGTCATCTTTGTTCAAAAGGTGCTTGGAAAAATTGTCGGATATATTTCTCGTGACTATACTGGTAAGCGAGATAAGAAGAATAAAGTCTTAAACAGCGTTGGATCCTGGAGACAGTATTGTTTATGGAATTGGGATCGCGTTAAGAACTCAGACAGACTGATCGTCACTGAAGGTATCATTTCAGCGATGTTTTGTGGTGAAGACGCTACAGCCACCTACGGAAACAATGTATCAAATCAACAGGTCTCCCTAATGCTCTCATCAAAAGCAAAAGAAGTTGTTATTATGGTGGAGGTAGGTGCTGAGATTAATGCCTACAAACTCGCTTTCGCTTTGATGGCCCATAAGATTGTTAAGATGGTATTTCTACCGAAAGAGAAGACAGAAAAAGGTGATTGGAAAGATTGTGCCAACTACACCGTTCAAGAAAATCTCGATCTCATTGAAAGCACACCTTATGCTGACGAATATGAGATCGCCAAAAAAATGAAAGAAATTGTTGAGCAGGGAAAGAAAAAACCCGAACAAAAGGGAAAGAAAGACAGAAAAAACTATCGCATGGAAAAAGCGATGAGACTGATGATGAAATAGGGGCCCGAAAGCCCCTTTTCTTCGTTTTTACTACAAATTACGAACCTTCTTTTCAGCTGCTTGAAAAGACTCATCAATCATCATTTCAAGATTCTCTTCCATAGACTTTTCGTTGCTAATCGCGATGACCTGAAGTTTTTTGTAGGATGCAACACTTAGAGTAACCGTAGTTGATCCATTTACCAAAGAAAGGGATGATTTTGAACGAGGTCCGCGAGGGCGACCAGTTTCCAAAGGATGCTCTTTTAGATACATCACATCGTTATAAGATAACTCGTAACCTCTTCCACCTTTTCTTGCCCTAATTGCACCCTTCAAAATATATCTGGAAATGCTAATTGGTGATTTCTTGAGAGTCTTTTGGGCGAACTTAGTATCAACTGATTTTCCGAATGGCTTCAATCTATAGTCGCCTGGCGGATATTTTATTGCTGAATTGTCTCCCATCATTCCTCCATGGAAAAAAGGGTTATTGTGTTTCATTTTGAGATAATCATGGTAAACATGTTATTACAAGTCTTTTCGGTAAATATGGAAAATTCTATAGACGAACATTCAGGAAATTCTAAGTCAGAGAGTTAAGTCTTCATAAGGAAGACTTTGCATGGCGACACTGTCCTACAGCGCAATTTTAACCAAACCAATTTTAACCATAATTGGTCTCGACGTGTCTCTTACTGGAACTGGACTTTCAGTCTTCACTCACAATCGAGAAACGGGTTCTATAGAGCTCAAGAATCTCTATTTGATATCAACTCCCCCGACCAAAGCCAGGCATCAACGAATTGGTCGCTTTTTGCGCATTGTTTCCGCAATTGAATCCCTCCTAGGAAAACATTCTCCGGATGCTATCGCAATCGAAGGGTATGCTCTTAAGTCGCAGGGGCGGGCAGCTTCTGATCTTCCTGAGATTGGAGGAATGATCCGCCTCATGATTATTAAGAGATGTATTCCATTTATAGAAATTGAACCTACATCTTTAAAGAAGCACATCACTGGAAAAGGCAATGTCGATAAGTCAATTATGATCAAAGTCATCAATGAACTACTGAACATTTCTGTTACCGATGACAACGTATCGGATGCATCGGGTTTGGGTCTTATGCTCTCACATAAACTATCGAGTGTCGGTTATGACTTCGCTAAGCTCTTTGATGAATTGATGGAGAAGGCCGAGGACAAGAAAGAAGAAAAGCGCTTAAAAGATCTTCGAAAGAAATACGGCAAAATCATCCCGGAAGACAAACTATATCCGAAAAATAAGAATTCGAATCGAAAAACTAAAGAGGTTCCGGAAATCACTGTTACCGAGCTCAGCTTTTAACTCAATTTTTAACCTCGCCCCATTTAGTTCAGGCAAGGGGAAGTTTATGAAAACAGTCATTGCAAATAGAAAAAACCAAGCGAATAGACGAACATCTGTCCTGTGGTTCTGCCTTACCTGGATGGTTGTACTTTTCGTATGCTCCTGCACCCCGACTGACGAGACCGCGAAGGAGATGCCTGACCGATTTGATCCGCGTATTCCAGCAGGCATCATTGGCACTGACCTTTTAATCAAACCGCCGACAAAAATGACCACATTGAATTCATTCTCAAACACGCTTCGTGTGTCTTGGAAAAGCCCTATGGGTTATGACTATGTCAATTTTACTGTCGGCCTCTATCGTATGGAGTGTGATTTCGAGGTAGATCAAGGTTGTAAATTGAGCGATGTGTACTCTGAAACACCTGGTGTCATCATGGTTCAGAACTCGAAAGCAAACATGGTAGACGACGCCAATCTAGTTGATGGTCAGATTTATTCGTATTTTGCGTGCACTTACCTGGGAGATAAACAGGGGCCATGCAAAGCTTCTAAAGGAACAGCACTCAACCAACTATCTGAAAACATTCTTCCAATTCCAGTCGATTTTTGGGAAAAGATCAGCATGATTACCGGACAGAGTGCTTCCGGATATGGAGGAGCCTATGCAGCCACGTTGTTTACGTTGGATCCTGGGCAGTCGCGATTTGATACTGGTACTGGCAAATCTAAAGTAACCGGAAAACTCGTATTTGCCAAAAATGGGGCCGTTGCTTATCTCGCGGACACAGATAATAATCGGGTAATCATTTACGCTCGCGGTAATGGTATGTGCAACCGTGAGGCAATGGATGATGATGCCTTCAACTTCTGTCTTCAGGTTCAGTCATCAATGCCGCTTCAACCTATAAACATTCTTGGTCAGCCTGATCAATATTCCAACAAATCGTGTCAAGATCACGATCTTGCGGGAACTAATTATCGGGGTGGAAAATTCGTTGAACATCAGGGTCCTTTGGTAGATTACCGTCGCTGCTTGACGAAGCCACAATCCGTAACTGTGGATGAGATCGGAAATCGACTCATCATTGCAGATACAGGAAATGACCGCGTTCTCATTTATAATGGAATCCCGACAGATGCTGGATGCGATCCGTCTGTAAATCCAATGGTTTCAAATAAAGTCTTTTGTGATGCGACTACGGTCATCGGAAAAAAATCATTATATGACCTGTCAGCCTATTCATTCGCATCATATGGCGACAGAACACTCAATAATCCTATTGATGTTAAAGTGCGGTATGATGACTTATATATTCTTGATTCTGGAAATCACAGACTGTTGAAGGTGGGTAAGTACAACCAGGGGTTGTCATTCAATTGTACGGAAACAAACTGGCTCACGTCTTTTTGTAGATTCACTGCTGTTCTGGGGCAGCGTAACCTATTCTCGCGCGAGAGTATGTCAGATCTTCCATCATCAGGACTATTTGTTGGGACGCCAGGTAACGAAAGTGCGTTCGTTCCGCAATACAAGAATTTTCTAAAAAATCACTTTGGTAACCCAACGTCATTCAGATTCACTGATGATAATAAGTTGATCATTTCAGCCTTTGAAAACTACACCTATGTGGATGGTGGATATCACAACATCGTAAAGGGGAGGTTGGTTGTATTTGATGAAACTGCCATCGCCAAAGAGATTCCAAGCTGCACAACTTCCAACTTTGATGATGAGATTTTTGCAAGATGTTTTGCGATTGCGCATTTGGGAATTGTAAACCCGGAAGTTCTTCCTCGCATGGGGGCTGGAGCTGATTATCTTCTCAGCGTGAGTTACGGGATGGACTATATTTCTGATTTTGATGTTACCGACCAATCATTGGTTGCGATAAGTCCGTTTAATTCGGCGCTGTATGTTTTTGGCGCCTATCATAATACAACAGCATACTCCCGAAGAATTGAGGACCCATCTGGTCAACTATCTTCGAAAGGAACGGTTATGCCGGATCTAAAAGGTACGAGCTCAATTGTTATCGAGAAGGCCTCGGAGAAATTCTACATTGTCGATCCGATGGACTCCAAATTCTACGAGTTGAACACGAATCTTTAGCAGTCCCAATACGATACGGCCACTTTAATATCATGGTAAATAGGGATAATATGGTAAAAACGGGAAAGGTGGTCGCATGAATTTTCCTGACAATGAGTCAAAAAGACTGTTGGTTCGTGAATTCTTTTTGATGAGCGGACAGTTGAGTGACCTAATTGTAGAAGCAAATTCCCCTTCCGCACTCGAAAATGGAATAAATGAGCTCCGCGACAAATATCCTCACTTTTTCAAAATTAATAAACTCCCCACTATCACCGAAGATTTCAATAGGCTATTGAAAGATGAATCATGGAAATTTGAGCGCGAGAACCAGTGCTTAATTGCGGTAAGCTCTTATCTTGGCGCAATTGTCCTACCGTTTTCTTTAGATCCAGAGAGCCAGAGCTTTTCCAAAGTTAAGAGTGCCGCGATTTCACACGCAATGAACCTTCCTTCGAACTATCTGGGAATTCTGAAAGCAAATCTTTCAACAAGACTTGACCCTGTGGTTCCGATCTCATTTTTAGATCTTATCATCTCCGAAACATCTGATGCGGAGCCCCCTGAGCTGATGAATATTGATCAGCTAAAACACTACTACGATAAGGTGTTTCTTAGAGATTTCAGAGAGCCTCTAATTGAAGATGGTATGACTATCGATGAATTTAAAAGTCTTCGTGGGTATCCCACAGTTCGTCCGCGATCATTTGGTGATTTGCCTTGTATTGGAGTGAGCGTCCTAGGCGATGAAGTTTTGATTCGTCCCGATGGTAAGGTGTCATGGAAATACGGTCCGCCTATGTCTCCTCTTCTGTTCTCAGAAATGTACAGAGCATTCTTGCTTGGGCAAGATGACGTGCTAGAAGAAGACATTTCTACGGCGCCTCAAGAATAGACACTTTCGGTTAAGCAATTTTGTTTACAAAAGAACTCAAGAAAAAACATGGTAAACCCGATAAACATGATAACCGTGGTATATTGATCAGAGGGAGTTTGTTATGAGTAGAACTACACCGTTAAATAAGTCTGAAATTCTTGAAGTCGTCGAGAGAATCAGAGCGACATTAAAACCTCAAGTTGACTGCAAAGCTATGACTGGCGTTCCTACAAGCGAGATGATTGTTACGTTTTCCAAGCTTAAAGATAAGGCCACATTGGAAGTTATGAATGGCGGATACAAAGCTACAGTTAAGAACGCAGCAAGGCGCCATCTTGGAAAATCCCCGGTTATCCTAGACTTCATTGGTGGATCCGCAGAAATTTCAATCAGCGTTGTTGTTGGTGTATCTTCTTCGGATTTACAAGCTTTTTTAGAACAGGTGGCCGAACCACTCAATTATTGATATCTCCAGCTGTTAATTTCACTCAATTTTATAAGTGGCCCTATTTAGATGTCAACGGAATGACGGCAAGTCTTTTCAGCGGAGGAGAGTTTATGAACGAAAAGTCCTTTCAGCAAATAACAGATCGCTTGGTTGAGTTGTTCGAAGAAGAACATGGCGGATGCGAAAACAATACCTGCGCAATGACTGCGTGCATGTCTCATGGCTACTCATTGTGGGCCATTAAATTGTTCCATAACTGCGGTGTAGCCAGTGATGAATTTGACAGGTTAATCAAAAAATTACCCAAGGCTGAATTCGAAAGAAGAGCTGAGGCAGAAAGGGCTGAGTTTGTTGAGGAGATTCCTTCAGTAAGTTGCCCTCACTGCAATGCTGTGGTGTATGAACCTGAAGAGAGTGAGTATCACTGCTCTAGCTGCGCCAAAGGTGCATATTTCGAAGTGGTGACAGATGCCTTGATGCCAGATGGTGTCAGTGGAGAAGATGATGGTTGGGTTGAGGACTTTAAGGTGATCAGCGCCAGACCTTATGGCGACGGAACAAAATTCAATGTCGCGATGAAGTACGGCAAAGAACCCGAGCAGCTTACTCGACAGATATTTGAAGCTTCGGTGGGCTCTGAAATGCCTCCCAACTCTTCTTTGCAACACATGAGCGGTAAAAAGGTCGCTTAATTACCAGTTGTCTTCCGATTTCGCTCATTTCCTGGCTTCTACCTATTTACGCTCTGATGGGAGAAACGGGGATGGGTGCAATTAAAGTAAAAAAATCAAAAAAAGAACAATGCGGGGATCACAACGGAAAAGTTAAATGTTTGCGTTGTGGTAGAGGATTTGATCCTTCGGCAGAGGGTGCAACTTCCGAATATGGTGCTACATGCGCAAAAAAGATGGGAATTGAAGTTTCTGTTAAATCTGGTCCCGCGCTAACTTTAGTCTCTTCCAGGCCTGAGATGACTTCACCAGTTCAGATGGATTTTTTCAATGACGTTGATCCCAACAAAATTAAGGAAATGGAAAAGGAAGCTTATCGTTCAGAGGCAACGTCTAACTTAAAAGACGCAACTGGGGTTGAAATTAACCCTGAAGAAGCAGTAGAAATTGATATTGAAAAGAGAGATGCCGGAACAGGTAACGACTATTACGAAACGGACTCAAACTTTACTTGGGCCCGCAAATCTAAATTCCAAAACTTTGGTGAAGAGACTCGTGGTGCCGCTCGCCACAAACGTAATGCACATCGCGAATGGGGAGACGTTGTTAATAATGCTCACGAGGCAGCTTTAGATGAGAACGTCCTTTACCCTGAAGTGATCAAAAATGTTCAACGTGGAATGGCTGGTGTTGTTGATGAGACAAACGAGATGGATTCACTCATTCTTGGTTTGATATTAAATAAATTTCCGAAGAAGCTCCCTGAAATGAAGGACGTTGGTGACTATCACAAGCAGGCAAAACTTCTTATCTCTGACATTCTTGCGTTAAAACTACAGTCTACTAACCCATTGGATTATTTTAATCGGGCCAAGGACATGTTTAAGAGTGCACACGCTAAGGCAGAGCGTGGTTTGTACAGGAACCTTTGTCGTCATCTTTACAATAGCTTGGACTATAAACAGACGTCAGCAAAACGAGAATTTTTGCAAATGATCGATTTTGTTAATGGTGAAAAAAGCGATTGGTACTACTTGAAGCCAGAAGAAGCAGCGGAGCGTTTGAATCGAGTTAAAGGAAAATTGAAAGACTATTCTATTCGTTATTTGAAAGGTGAAGGTATTAAAAAACTCACTGGTAAAACGGTGTCTCGTGAAAGCTCAGGACCAAAAAGAGCAACATTCAAACATTCTGACTTTTATAAGGGCATGATTCCTGAAGTGAAGAAAATTCGTTTCAAAGGATATGATGACTCATACGAGTTCTTTACTAAAAAGATGAAAGTAAAGGGATTTGAATTCGGAAACGGGATTTCGGATTCAAAAAGACCTGACTATATCCGAACAGCTGCCCAATCTTTTGAGGATCTATCTAAAATTACAGGTCTTACCCCAGAGCAACTCACGGGGAGAGGAAATCTAGGCGTTCTTATTGGAGTCAAGGGTGTCGCTGGTTCCCTCGCGACGTATTGGCCAAGCACAACTGACATCAATATTAATGCGAACTCGGTGGGGTCAATTGCGCATGAAATGGGACATTTTTTTGATCATCATCTTGGCAAGAAGCTTAAAAAGAAATTTTTGAGCGAAACAAAACTAAATTCAGAATCTTACTCTTCTGAGCCTGAAAAAGCATATGCAGATCTGGGCTTGTCTATGCAGGAATATGGAAAGCGAATCAGATCAACAAAAAGCTTCGGATTGTTGTCTCCAAAATCGCAAAAGACCTTTGTTTCTCCTGAAGAAACATTCGCACGTTGTTTTGAGGCATACGTGAACAAAAAGGCTAAGGCTAACGGAATCAGCAACAATGTACTTGTTGCGAATGTAGAAAGCGAACTCTATCCAACTGAGGAGGAGTTAACAGAGATTTCAGTTAAAATGGAAAGTCTTCTCGGTGTGATGAAAAAAACGATCTAAGGGGGATATGGAAATGCGAAGAGAGCTTGAAACCATCACTTTTCCAGGAGGCGCATCTTTTGATGTGCCGAAGAAATTCTTCGATAAAGTCGTTTCAGATTTAATTGCAGAGAACAAGATAGAGATGTCAGCCGCTCAGAAAGTCGCTCATGCTAAGTTCCTGCACTTCTATAGAGAAATGATTCGAATCATGTCAATTGAGCATCAAGAATTGTTATGCAGAGTGCGAGACTTGATCACAACTGGCATTCGAGATGGAATTCATCTTCAACCAACAATGAGTAGATTGATGAATTTAATTGGCGGAATCGGTGATTGCGAAGATGTCAATATGGTTTCTATGTTTCTATCCAGAGTTGTCGAAGAAAGAACTTTCATTGACGTGCCAGATTTAGAACAAGTGATAAATGATAACCGCGTGATGGGGGAATATCTTTTACGACCGTATACGATGTGTGATTTCAATTGGAGGAGGATAGAATAGTGGCAAACAATAATAAAACTATAGCTATACAGCGCCATCTTGAAGAATTGACAAATGCTGAGCAAATTATCTCTGACTCATTTTCCAGAATGGAGAAAGATAGTAGATTCAATTTGGATTTTGAAACTAGGTCCGCGTTGGAAGAGTCGCGCTATAACATTCGAAAAGTCCTCTCTCAGTTAAGAAATATGCAAATCAATTTGAAAGACAAGGAGTAATAATGAAAGCGAAGCTATTAAATCTTATTGCAGTCTTCAAGGAAGCGTTTGATCAAGTTATTGAGCATCAAGACATCAGACTGGAAGATTCTGAAATCGATGGAGGTATCAATATCCACGCTGAAGGTACAATTCAACTTGCGCTACGATATGCAACACCGGGTGAGTTCGTTGTTGAAAACGGAGGGCGTCTGGGTGAGGACTTCTTTGATCCACAGTCTGGTAAAGACGTGTCGATGTATTGCATTGACGACGAGAGTGCAGCCTTTTCGATAGATGGAGCAAAGACCCTTTCTTTAGAACTCTCTGAAGAAGAAGCAAAAAGTTCCGGGCAAGATCTTGCGAACCAAGTGAACAAAATTATCAAAAGGGTGATTGATTTTTCAAGAGAGAGGGGCGCAAGGAATGATCATATTAGAGTTCGTTTAAATGAGATGGAGTCACAGATTAAATCGCGAATTCAAGGTGATGATGTTCCAGAAATCGAAAAGAGAATTTTTGATATTGCTTACAAGGCAGTTCACTCTAAAGAATTCTCTCATTTGGTTTCGGAAACGAATCTCAGAAGCATCCAAGATTATCTAATTCTCAAATTGAATTTCTTTAAAAATAAGGGGTTGTGAAATTCTGGATGTAAATCATTTTGTGAAAGGTCGTTTTGGAGAGACGAAAGGAATTATTCATGGTTGAGGTCATTATCGAAAGTTTTAATTACAATACAGGCATCGGGGAGGGAAGGACGAAGAACTCGGGACGTTCTGTAATTTTGCTTTTAAACAACTACAAAACTGGAAATGAAACACCGAAATCCAATCCTGGCGATTCAGTTTGGTGTGTTCTATCGGGGTCTGATGGCAACAAGTTGACGGCGAGCGAGATTTACAATCGCCCAGACGAACGCATGGAGCGTTTCCTTGCTGAATTTAGAGAACACTTTGCTAATCTCAAGGGTGGCCCAATGAACGGTGAGATGTTGATAAGGTCTGATGGTAAAGTTTGCCGAATCACTGAAGTTCATTGTGACAAACTCCAGCCCTGTGGGAACGACTTCTTTGCTGGGCGTGATTTCAGTGTGGGGTATTCCGGAAGTTTAGAACAATCAATTCCCATCTCGACATTGGAACTCACTGGCGAGCTACGAGAAGCGAGATTCTGGACGTGGAGAAACTTCTCGCCGGAAGCTCACAATGGTTTCACATTCGAGGCAAAAGTTCGCGTGTGGCGCGAAACCTAACGAAGTGGCCTGCTGGACACCTTTCTCAAATTGAGATTTAGACCACGATATTTGCCGCTAGAAAGGCAACTTCGTGGTTTTTTGCCTCTCCCCATTGAATACATATGGGAAGCATAAAACACCTTTTAATCACTCTGGTTATCATTTTCTCGGTAATTCTCGGCGGATGTGCTCAGGAAGAGAAAATGTCGGACGAAGGACTTCTTTCAGAAATCTTTGGGTACGCATATGAAGTCGTTTCAACACGAAATGACCCTAATCACTCTTGGTCAGGCACCACTGGGATCTTAAATCTCCTTCTTACAGGAGAGAAAGACAGTGATGGCGAGGAAGGTAAGATCACGCGCGTATGGAGTGAATTCACCGAAGGATCCTGTCCGGTAGGGCAAACTTGTTTCTGCTCGGGTAAAATCGTTCAGGAATTTAAACAGGTCAGCAAACAGGAAATTAAAAAGGGTGATACTCCATACTCCATTTTTGATGTGATTAACGAAGATGACGGAACAAACCTCACCGAAGGCACCACTGAAAAACTCAAAGTGTATTACGTTCAACTGACTGTCGTAGAGCGTGTTACTTCTGAATATTGTCGCACAGAACCTGATCGAACCATCGCTATCTACAGATTCAGTAATAACGACATCATTATCGTTGACGGTAACTATCAAGTAGCAATGAGGAAAAGATGAAAAACCACTATGACTTCGTAACAGGTGAAGAGTACGGCGAACTTCCGCTCCTTGGTGCTATCAACTTGGCAGTTGAAACATATCGTGGTGAACACGTTTTTTCTCACTCAAAGCACATTGAAATTTTCAAAGCAAATCCTAATTCTTTCTTTTTTGCGATGGATACTCTGACAAAAAAGGTCGTAGGATGCATCGTCGCCATTCCAGTTAAAGATGACTTTTTCAACAGAACTATCTCGCCTGACTTTAATGAAGACGAGTTGAGTAAAGATGTAATTGCATCCAGTAAGAGCCCAGGAGTAAGAAAGTTGTACTTTTGCTCTATTACTTGCGATCAGAAAAGTTCAGATCGAGTCCGCATTCTATCCGGTCTAATGAGGAAGTTTATATCCTTTTACGGGGAACGCCTATTAGAAGGCTGTAAAGTCACAGAGGTGAGTGCAATGGCCGTAAGTGCTGCTGGCGCACATCTTTGCGAAATGATGGGCTTGACGAAGATCTCAGAGCACCAGGATGGCCATTCTGTTTACAAGCTTTCGAACTTATCAAAGAAAATTTACGACAATCACCTCACGAATGTGCAGAAAAACGTCGTTCTCAGAGATGTTATTCGACGAACTCGCACAGGGGCCGCCTGAGGACAAAACTCAACAAAAACTAAACAAAGATTGTGTTACCTTGCGCGAAGCATCTTTTTTTCAGTAATTGATCGCAGTAACTTGCGATTCGACAAAACCTGAAGGATGCTCTGTTCACAGGGGGACATCTGTGAGGAGTTTCTGTTCAATGAGTGACGCCGCTATCCAAGAGGCCTTTAGGCAGCGGTTTAACATAAACGTAAATATCGAGGAACTGATCTTCAGCCGCAGTTCGCTCGAAGAAATTTTGGCATCTCAGAATCTATACTCCGAGACAGGAACTGTCACTAAGCAAGGCGATCAAGCTATTGAAATCATTGGAATTAAGGCGATTCAAGATGGTCCCAGGCATGACTTGCGATGCATCTTCTGTGAGGATGTAGCCGTGGTCTTGATTTCTTAATTTCGTCAATTTTCCACCTCAACCCATTTATGAACTCGAGGTTGGGAGGAATGATGAAAAAACACGATTTTGCACGAGTTGCGCGGGGCGCCGGAGGTCTATCTCAGGACGACCTAAACACACTGGCAAAGGATTTGGCACAAAGTCAAACAGAGGGGCCAGATGCCATTGAGGCTGCCAGAAATATCCTTTTGAACATTGAGGATATTAAGTACGGGTTCTTTCTCGCTGCCTCAAAGAACAAGCAACTTTCTGAATTCGCAACTCAGTTCATCATTTCCAATCGCGGTAAAGATCTCGAATCAATCATTCAGTCATTTGAGAAACATGAAAATGAGATCTTCGACATCGGATCCTTTGATGGGTATGATCAAGTGATCCATGAAATCCTGGCAAGAAACAACCCTGTCGTTTCAAATCAGTTCCTGAATTCTAAGTCAGTTGTCGCATCCACAATCGCCGAAAGACAGATCGCCCATGCACTAAAACTTTCTTCCAACTCTTATGATGAAGGTTTTGTTGAAGCCGTTTTTAACGGCATCTCAATCATGAAAGTTCCAACAAGTAAATCAATTTACTTCATCCGCGAGCGCGATGTTGAATGTCACGCCAAAATGAAACCTTACGTGAAGACTTTCCTGGATTCAGTCACGGAAGATGTTAAGGGAATCAAGGTTGTTGGAAACTATTCAGTGAAAGATCGCACTTTCAAAGTCGTGAAGTCTCTGAATGGAAACCAACTTGCAGAGATCCTTCTTGGTAGCGAAGTGATTGTAGGTCATGATTCTTTGATCTCAGATAAGGTGCAAGGTTTCCTTGACACCATCTTCGAAGACTCGGGAATGATCCCTAAAGAGTTGATTCTGAAAAAGAGTGTGAACGGTGTTCGATACTCACTAAACAACTCAACTCTACTTGATGGCATTTCTGAAAAAGCCGAGCAACACAAAGCAAAGATTGCATCACTAGCACTGCTTGCAACTCTTTCGGTTGGCTTTTCTCCAGACGCAAGAGCTGAGATCAGTGAACATGAACGATATGCATCGACAATCGCTGACGTTTCAAGAATTGACGGCTCTGGAAATGGAAGTGCTCTTGCTGATCTGATCGACGGCGAGATAAGGGAATTGCGTAAATCACTCAGCACTCTAGTAGATCCAAATGGAAATCTTAAAAGAGTCCTCGCCGACGACAAGAACCGTGAGCTTAGAACATATTTTCAAGTTCTCGAAAACCGAATGAGTGAGCTCAGAGGTTTTAGTAACGATGAATCCATTACGAAGCTGCGTGGTATCCTTGCAAACGTAGAGAGGGTCTCACGAACTCTTAAGTCAAAGCTAAGTCTTGAGCAGGAAAAAAGTGGTGTTCTTTTGGATATCCACTTGGTGGCAGAGAGGGCGAAAGACATGACAGAACTTCTCTCGAATAAGCGCGTATTCGGATCTTACACAAGAGCAGTAAAGCAATAAGGAGCATTAGATGCAGACCGTAAGTAAACTTTCCCTAAAGAAACTTTCGCACAACCTGAAATTGATTGATGGCAAAATCTCCTCGAAGAATACTTCTATCGATGATGCTACCGCATTGATGGAAGTTAAAACTCAGCTTATCTCGAGCGACTCTGACAAGGTAACAAGGCTCATGAGAGTTGTAGGCGTTACCAAGGTAATTGAAAACATCGGAGCTCGTCTCGAGAAAATGAAGGCTTCGCTTACGTTGGATCGGGGAATGATTGCAGTTGTGGTTCAAAGGGGTGACCGTGAGTTCCGTCAGTATGCACGTCCTGTTATGATCGATGATGTTTTGAATAAATCAGGCCTTACCCCGGCCAATAAAAGCTATTCTATCGCCAAAGCTTACCTTGAGCATCAAGACATCGTGACAGTTTTAGCTGCCGGGTCGGCATTGGAAAGCATCGAAAGAACAATTAAAGAATTCAGTCTATAGGAAGGCGGGAGTAACCCCGCCTTTAATCAATCTGTCTCTCATTCTGCACAAATTAAACTATTTGCATATTATGAGATACAATAATCAGCCTTCGTCTCCATCCATAATATCTTCACTTTCCCCGCTTTCGTTGTATTTGGCATTCTCCAGTAGCTTCTGGTCGCCAGCATTCTTTTTGGCGGCCTTCTTTTCAAGAGACTGAGTCTGACGTTGCTTGATGATTTCCGTGATGGTACTTACACCGTGGTCACGTAAGTGTTTTTCAACCAACATTGCATCACTATTTTTAAGAAAGCGCATGAAAACACCTTTTTTGTGTGATTCATCTTTTGGGCATGACACATGGACTGATGACATTCCCAGTATGCTCAAAATCGGATTCGTTTTAACGGAAATATCCGTCACTTTCACCATTTCCACTGGATCTCGTGTCCGCTCAATAATTCCATGATTCACGATTAAATTTGATGGATCAAGTTCATACGTGTTAGTAAGCCGACGAACAATGAAGTATCCAGTATAACTGCCGATCAATATCAAAATTACTTCGTGAGGTTTGAATGATTTCTTCTTTTTGAAATACTTCTTAACTGACTTTGGAACATTCTTCTCTTTGATCACATAGCGGTCGATATCTTTTTGATAAAACCAAACGCCTACCATCATGAAGGTAAAAAGAATGCTTAATCTAGTACACTCTCTAACTTTGATCATTGGATTAGTCTCCTTATGATCTTAAATGGGTCGACAAGGGAACTGACCAACTACGGGATGGATCGCGCGATCATGATGGCGATAGTGATGCAGAAAACTCCTAGCCCACAAATGACTTCAAATTGGTAGACGATACGGCGGATCTTTCTGTTTCTTATCTTCATAACGTCCTCGCGGGTAATTACAGAGCAGTCAAAGACATTGCTTTGGAAGCTGAAAGTTTGGCGTACTTTTTTGATACTTTCACAACATATGGGAACTTTGATGGGTCTTTGATTTTCTTAACTGCGCTGTGGCCAAGGTTATAAGCAGCCAGGTAGGAGAGGTCTCCATCATGCTTCTGAAACTTCTCTTGAGTCTCTTTTAAATAGGCAATTGCGGTACGGATGTTAGTTTCTGGATCAAACAATTCTTGACCACAAATCAGTGTTTTGCGTTTCTTGTACTTGTAATAGATGATCGAATCGATACCAGGATCGACGGTACGTTTCGAGAAAGAGAATTTTAAAGCTTCCTCAATAGAAGGCATTTGTTGATCTTGCTCGACATAGGCTTTAGAGATGCCCGTACAAGATTTAGCAAAGTATTCAGGGCGCAACTGGAACAATCCCACTTCGCCAATTGTGCCAATGGCGTTAGGGTTTAATGTTGACTCAGTCATGGCAACACTTAAAGCAACATTTGGGTCGAAACCCATACTGATAGAGATCGTTACGATCATTGTTGCTACTGTGCTCATGGATACCTCCTGCGTTACGCTATCAGTATACCAACCCAAAAACATGGTTAACATGATAAAGAAGGTAAAGACGGTAAACGCGATAAGGTGGATTAGGTAGATACTTTTTGAGACAGGAATTTAAACGATACAATATTGAGACGACGCGAGGATTCAGAGTGAGACAATTAATTTTTGGGAGGCATTAAATTTTGCAGGGCTGGTGTTCTCTCCCATTCGTCAAGTTGACGTTCTAATTCGCTGCGTGATTTCCCGCTTGAGCCATAAGAACTTGATGAGGGGTGTTGCGCCGTACCAGTAATAATTCCACACATAAGGATCCGAGCCGCGCCTTTCGTGTCGCCCTCTTCTTTGACTAAAACGTCAGCCACGATTACTCCTGCGGCACATGGAATAATCACTTCATTGAATAGTTTGGGCCAATCTGTTTTTGCTTGAACTGGAAGCGATAACAGAAGAATGATTGGAAAAATAGCTTTCATATTACCTCCATGTACAAAAAACGAAGACTTTTGCTATTCGACTGTTCTAAGGGATCCTCTGGCGAACTGGGAGAATCCACCAATCCAATCGGGGATCGATAGAGAGTGGCCTGCGCAAAGCTTCTTCCCGTGTTGACGTGCCCGCTTCTTCGACTCACGACCGTGATCGTTGCCTTTGCCGTTGTCGTTCACTTGTTTTCTAAAAAGTCCATATGCACGCATGGCATCTCCCCTTTTTCAAAGTGACTGTGGATAGGATAACTCCTCAATGCCACCTTTCTCTAGGTAAACATGATAAACGTGCTATATTGGGACAAAGATGGTAAAAATGGTAACAACCCCTTCAGCCTTCATCCAGGTGAACCGATACATTATTCGATCAATTTTTGTCGTGGACCTATTTACCGTCTCAGGAAGAATTTTAGGGGGATTAATGAAAATCAAAGATTTAAAGGCGCTATCAACCGAAGAGTTAAAGGAAAAAGTGGCCCAAGAAGGGGTTGAATTCCTTCGGACTCTAGATTTATCCGAAGTGATCGACTTGCTGGCGAATAAGAAAGTTTGGAGTCCTGTAATTGAAAAATCCCTGGTTAAGACCACCAAGGATGCTGAGATCACCGCAAATGTGATGCTTGAGCAAAAGTTTGTCCCGAGCGTGTCTATCGCTCAAAAGCTTTTAGATGAATCTAAAGATGAAGCTTTACTTGTTAAAGTCGTGAAAGCCTTAAACAACTATCAATTCCCAAAAGAATCCCTGATTCAGGCAAGCAATAACAAGCAACATGAGTTGTTTCTGACGTTATGGATGACTTGTGTTAAGTCTCGCGATTCCCGCCTATTGGCTCCCTATGCCCACAGGACTGACGGGGAATTTGAAAGAGTTGTGGCGGAAGCTCTAATTGCTGACGGAAGTCCCGACTCGGAACTGGCGCAGGCCGTAAAGCGCACTTTACAGTACCGAGATTCGTTCTCAGCGCTTCTAATTGATGCCTGTAGTAAGGCTGAAGTCACCCTGAACTCGGGTCGTCAGGGTCCTCCTAGGAAGTCATATTACGACAGAGACAATGCTCCAAAGAAGTTTGAAGGAACAATTGTCGACGCATTCAATCTTGGCATTGTTAACAGATTCCCTGATGGTTCAATGAGTTATGTAGAAGGCATTGAGAATGTGGTTAGATATGCACACTATGCCATCCATTTCATTTCACTTCTGAACCCAAAAACAATCCCAAAGGGGAGTTCTCTTTACGAACTTTTCAATCCGCCAAATGGATCGCATAAGTTCCATGACTCGACAATCTACGTTGCTGAGAACCTTGCTTACAACGGTATGCTGAAGGATAAGGTTCAGGCTTATCTAATGTCTATCCTTAAATTCGGGAAGGCCGAGGGAGCATTTCCTCGTGCAATGGAGTGCCTTTCTAAGAAATACATTTCAGGACAACGTGGACTTGTTCTTGAGGTGTCTGAAGTGCTTGATTTGGATGAGAAGATCGAATCCATGAAAAAGCACAAAGAATGTGGGCCGTTGGTAACAAGACTTCTTCCGAAGAGAGAAAAGGGCTCGAATCCAGCCGCAAAAAGAGTTTTTTTCACAGAAATGCTTCAGGCGTTATACAGCGGTGGATATGCTGCAATGGAAGCAATTGAAAAGGATACTGGCTACAGCATTGATCAATTTGTTACGGACTCCAGACAGAAATCGAAAAACGTCGACACTCTCTATCGAAATAGCCTACAAAAAGCTATTCCGGTCGAAAAGTTGCCAGTGTTTGAAGATGCAAACGAACACCTTAAAAAAGACATCGCTCACAAAATTTCTGAAAGATCAGAAATCAGCGATTCAGTGTATAAGAAGGCTCAGACCCTCATTAAGAACGCTTATGGAAGTACAGTCGCTCGCGTCTTGAGTGAAAAATCACTTATTGACTATTGTGATGGGGACCTGGATGAGCTCGTTAATATCATAACTATTCGTAAGAAAGTTGGTCTGTCGGTAGAGGATTTAACTAAAGAGATTCTGAAACTAATAAAGAATCCACGCTCATTCCGCAATGATCGTTACTCCTCATCAAGCTTAGAGGATTACGAAAAAGCGGGAATCCTAGAGCTCTTGTCTTCGAAGGACATTAAAACCTTACTTAAGAACTTGGGTGATAGTGGTTCTAAGGCTCTTGTGACGGCTACTGACAAAGACGGCAATCTTGCGTTCTCGGATGAGGAGCTTTGCGAAAGATTGACGGGGTCGACTGGGCGCATAAATCAATACATGCTTGAGCAGGTGAAAAAGAGCAGAAAGAAACTTTTCGGCCTAGTAAAAGCGGCATATGTGGAGAAGGATAAAAAATTCTTTGGCGGTAGACTTGTTCAGGAAAAAGACGTTCTTGAGTCGTGCTTCAATGTAAAAGTTGAAGTTAAAGAAAAGAAAGTCTCTAGTAATCCTGAACGAACTGCATTGATGGCTCGAATCAGAAACGAAAAATGGCTTTCCATGTCTGACTTTCCTTTGCTAAAGCAGATCTATGAGGAGAAACCACAGTACTTTGAGGATAAAGTCCTAAGACTCAATGACGAATTAAAGGATTCTTTCAGGAAGCTTACGAAACCACAAGAAATTACAATTTCTAGGATTCAAACGGTGGAGGATGTACAGCATTTCAAGAGTAAATACTACGACCTAAGAAACGTCGACAAGATCAAATGTATTGAACTTGGACTTAATGTTCCATTTGAGAGCTTGTACTTCGATCTTGAGATGCTGAAGTCACAAAAAATGATCGACCTGATGGTTTCGCGTGGCTCTCTAAAAATCACTAGTATTGGTAATCGAGAAATCGAGAATATGAATGAAAACCATCTGACCCTTCTGGCAGTCAATCTTAATAAGATTCCACTCGGAAGAATTTCTATCGAGGAGAGGAGTTATGGCCTAATACCAGTTACGGAAAGAATGATCGAAATCTACAAAAAGGGAGTTGAATTCAAGGTTAAACTTGATCACCCAATGATTCAAAGAATTGAATTCATTCACAAGGCTTCTGGAGTTGATTTAGCAGTTCTCAAAAACTTTATTGATGATTGTGGCCTAGAGGGAATTGTTCTTAAAGGTGGAATTATTAAAGATATCAAGGTCCCTGGAAGAAATCTTCGGTCAGAGTTCGTTACACTCGTGGAAGTAGTTGATCCTAGGTTTAAAGCAATCAATCTCAGAAAAATGAACCTAGACAACATTGAAAGTGTCGGCTCATATGAAGACTTTGTTGAAAGTTCTGGTATGACTCTGGATACGTTGGCAAAAGTCATAGAAGTTCCGGAATCTGTAAAGTCCAACCCTAAGACTTTCAAATCCATCAACTCGATTATCGCAATGGATGGTAACACTATCCTTAGAAAGAGCCGTGCTCTGAGTGAAATTCTTGGTACGAAACTTGAGATGTCGGAAGTATTCGACACAGATATTAGCGGGGAGTTGAGTTTCACTGAATGGTTTAAGGGGGTCGAAATCTCAGGAGTCTCTTTACTTGTGTCTTCTTCTGGAGATTTTGTCCAGCAACTAAGAAAGCACTTAAAACGCAGTCACTTGCTTAAGCTCTTGGGTTCCCTTGGCGGTGAAAGCCAGATTCGCGATACGGTAGCTCTGTATTTGAAGGCATCTGCTAAAATTGTTGATTTGGGACGAAGTCTTCAAAATGAGACTAACGACGAAGCTAAAAAGCCCCTTTCTCAACTTTTGGTAAGCTTGAGTAAGAAGATGGAAATCACTCTTGGTAAGGCAGATATCTATGATCTTCATGATGGACTATATGATATTGCGGGCTCGTTGTCCGGCGATCCTTTAGACCCAACTGGCTTAGAGAAGTACAGCGACCTCACTAAGAAGGAGAAGGTCTCGATCCTTAATTTCGACGGTAAGTCCGAAGAGTGCGAGACTCTCAAGCTAACAGAGGCAGGCAAACGGTTCATAAACGAACCAAAGAGACTTTCTCTGTTCTTCCCTAAGAATAAAGCTGATCTTATTGCTTTAGGAAGTGAACACGGCTGGTGTGTTGACACCGTCGGTTCATATTACGATGAATCATTCTTGGGAAAAACCGTCCTGGTTGCCTTGTGTGAAGATTCACCTTCCATTGAAAATGCGAGAATTTTAGTTGAGCTCGCGGTCAAGAAGGAGGAGAAGCCGGACATTGAACAGGTACGAATCTCTTCGAAACTTGGATCTAAGCACGTCGAAGCTAAGGAATTGATCGATACGTCGACATTGATCAGAGTAATTGAAGAGGCTCATCTTGAGATCTTAAAGAACGAGACTAAAGACGACAAGAAGGCTTCATAATCTCCAAAGAGGGGGGATGATCTCCCCCTTTTGTACTCATTTTTCAGCTCGTAGCCATTTAGGTTCCTGTAGGCCAGGAAGGCCAGAAAAAGAGGGAATTCATGTTAAAGAATCTCGGAGTTAATACTAAGGACCTTCGTGCATCAATTGAGTTACTCACCTTAGATGTGAACAAAAGAGTCATATGTAGGGGTCGTGATGTATCTATTAAAGAAATTCTTGCAGAGGCGCACGAGCGCATTGAAGAAATGGCAAAGAAGAAAGATCGAGCTATATCAAATTTCTCGATGATTGAAAAGATTGCCAACAAGTCTAATGATGTCGAAGTAAAGCAGGTTTCTGATCGAATTTCATCGGGTGTTCAAAAGGTACTTAATGCAACTAATGAAATCATTAAGCGATACATGGATAGCGCTCGAAAACACGTTGCAGAGATTTCGGTCCTGAGTGGAGATGATGAAATTCAAGGATTAAAAACTTATGCAGATATGCTCACCAATCATCTACCCGGCGTCTTTAATTGTTTTGGTGAAGGTCAGACGCACATTACGAATCAGTTTTCAGATCCAATTGCTAGGAATATTTCTCATGCTCTATTGTCAGATTTAGCTGAATATTCAGTCGCTTTGGAAATGTTTTTGGACTGTAAAATTGCCCTTGATGTTGAAGTTGTTCGGTCAGCGACCGAAAAGCGCAAACAGCGGGAAGCAGGGTAGGAGGTTTTATGCAAGATACAGTACTTCAAAGAATTCGATTGGAAAGTATTTTAGCGGCAGCAATTGTTTCCATTGTCGCAGTTCCAGATGTAGGTCAGGAACTTAATGAAGAGTCTGAACAATCATTAATCCTGAAGGACGTGCAAATTGGTCTACAACTAAAGAAGACGCCAGATATGGAGTTTGACACAATAGAGCAGCGGCTTAGAAAGCAGCTTATTCCGTATTTCTCAACAGAATCCAGAAAGAGAATTGAGGTCCTTCAACATGGTGGTGCTAAAACTATTCTCATTCAGGCAAAACAAAAGTTGAAGCAAAAGGAAAATCTTTCAATCTACGAGAAAGCAGCCCTTGACCTCTTCATGCTAGAAAGAAGTAATTCAATTAGCTCTGCGTAGAGCATCCAGTTCAATGTGTGCTTTTCGAAAGCGGTTCATGATATTCTCTTGGGCCGCTTTCTTTTTCATAAAGGACATTGAAATCATGAGCATAAGTGCTCCAGAAGCCACGTAGGAGGAGATCTCCCCAGCAATCTGTCCAACGATCATTTTATGCAGCATCGGTGTGGATAGTGTAAAGACAAGGGCGCAGCAGGCCATTACTTTTAGGTTTTTCGCGTCAGAACCATGACGGAAATAATAAAGACTGAACAGAACCAGAGAGATAGCTACTTGGATCATTGTGGCGAAAACAAGTTCCATTATGACCTCCAGACACTATCAGTATATGGCGAATATACCATGTTTACCACGATTACCATGATATCGTGAAAATCTGATACGCTCAATTTTGAGATAAGCGCCAAAACCGTCATTATTTGAGATATCATGACCTGGGTTTTTAGGCCGCACCTATTTACAAACTTGTGAGCTCAAATAGAAGAGTTCGGAGTGAATAGAGCGGGAGAGAATATGTTGAAAAAATCAAATGTGATCGCGGAATCTGTAACTGAAACCAAAGATGGGGTTACGAAAGCCATGACGATTTGGGCTTACCTCGATCAACTCCCGCGCGTAGAAGAAAAAATTTCCGATTTAAACAAATTAATTAAAAAGAACAAGCTTGAACTAGATCCAATTGTTATCGAGGCAATTTCTCCTGTGTACATGAAGCGACACACGTTCGTGGTTGATGGGGTAAATAAAGATCGCGAATTCCGGGCAGTCGATATTGTCATAAAAGGAACAATGCCTGCAATTCCAGACTACGAGATGGTTGCAATGATCACGCGACCGGAGGACAAGATTTCACAAGGGCTATATGTCACTCATGTGGACGGAAAGTATTCTTATGATCCGAAGTGGGAATCTCACGATTTTAAATGTGACCACTGTGGAACTAAGAGAAGGCGTGATGAGATCTTCATTTTATACCATAAGCCTAACTCGAAGCTGATCTCGGTTGGCAAGAGTTGCCTTGAAGAATTCCTCCCAAAGAAAACACTGAAATCCATCCTTCAATTCTGCTCTGACTTCGACGTTCTAAAATCCTCTTTTTCAATGGATCTGGAGTTCGACTATGTTCCGCAGCTAGTTCAAACGGCTGAAGCATTGGCTGCTGCCATTTCATTCATTGAGCAACACGGCTACATCTCACAAAAATCGGCGGAAATTTCTTTAGCTGGTATTTCTACCGTGAATATGGTTCGCCATGCGCTATTTGAGGCCCCCGACGCCAATCAGCCAGCGATTAATATCGAGCCCAGACACAGGAATATCGCCCACAAAGCGCACTCTCAGGTGTCTAAATACCTTGAGAAAGTAAGTGATCCATCATATGCGAATAACATCAGGGTTGCTGTTGGCTCAGAGTACATTGGTGGAAGTAAAATTGGGTATCTATGTGCTTTTGCTTTAGAGGTTTGCAAGGCGGAGATGATCAAGATTGAATTTCAACTTAAAAATGCCTCCGGAGAAACCAAGCCTTCAGAGTTCCAAGGCTCAAAGGGAGAAAGGATAGTTCGCCGAGTAACCATCCTAGATCGAAGAACCTTTGGTGGATATAATAGATGGACAGCTGACGGCATGACGACCGTCTATGTTATGGCTGACGCTGATGGAAACCAGTATGTAGCATTCCCATCAAATTTTGACCATGAGATTGGATATGAATTCATCTTCAAAGCAACGGTCAAAGATCATCAAGTCGATAAAGTGAAAGGTACAAAACAGACGATCATAAATCGAATTGTAATTGAAAATGATGCTGAGATCGACAAGGCGGTCAAACAATTGGATGGTTTAAAGTTATCATCGGTATCTTTGCGAGAGGAGGGTAATAGAAACAATGGTTACACTGGACTTATAGATGATCTTCTTCACGGAACCAATTGGGCTACGGCCTCCATGTTTTGGTATAAAATTGTTCTATCGGTTGAAAAGTTTCGTAAAGAAGGAAAAGAAATCAATGAAGAGTTAAAACAGGATCTCGACATTGTCTTCAGTGGTAGGAAACTCACCCTTTCTGTTACAACTAAATTGGAGACTTCCCAGGATCTTCAAAGCATGAATATCTCCCAAGTAGTTAAGGTACGAGGAGCCGACAATTTGCCAAAGTGGTAATACTAAAGAAATCATTACTGAAATTTCCCCTTTCACGATTAAGACCATGAATGGCCGCTTTTGCGGCCTGGAGGCTTTTTATGAATCGTGTAATTTCATCTTTGGCATTAACGGCAATCCTCGTATGGCTTGCCACCTACAATGTGTTCCCCGAGGGCTCCATAGGCAGTAGCGAGAAACTAAAGCAATTCAAACAATCAGCATACTGTGCAAGCATTCGGAACAGTGCCGTTCTCGATATAAGAGTCAGGCTATTTTTGAACGTAGGGGTCAAAAAAGGAAATGTGGTTACGGTAGTAGATCAAAATGTCACAGTTGAATGCCAGAATGGCAAAATTCATCTCTTAACGGGCCTGGGCAGGCTTGAAGTGCCAATTGATACCATGAGTGATCAGGCCGCGTTAAAAAGGCTCCTTATGGATGAGATCAACAATCAGGCGCTAAGACTCATATTAAACAATCCAGAAGGGAGTATGGCCTCTCTGGATGGGGATAATCGCACGGTTTGGTTAAGGGATACGATTGAGGCCGATCTTGCTGTCACCTTCTTCGGTGACAAAGAAACCATAAAAGTTCTCAGATAAATCTAACAGAAAGGCCACATTATATATGTGGCCGATTTGACAGATTACCTTGCCATTCTGGATGTTTTCTCATCCACTCGTGCCTTCAAATGATCAATCATGGAGTCAACAGTTTCATCACTATCTTCGAAACTGCTTGCACACTCAGTGCCTGTTTTATTTCTAAAGATAGACCAAAAGATCATTTCTATGCCTCCAAGACTTTTTTCTCGCAACACATTGATTTGATAGTTCCGGTAGTTTATCGTTCTCGAGTTCTTCGATTTGGAATTTTGTTTGGTCATATTTGTACTTTCATGCCGCCTTAGGGTTGCCTGCTAACCAGCTCGCATCGTGAGATACTTTGGTATCATAAATTGAAAATTCTATAATTTTTTCTCCTAACTCATATCCCTTGGATTGCAATTGATTGTACAGATCATCAATTTTATTCTGGAACGGCTCAGAAAAGGTGTTGTTGTCTCGAACGGTGATCATCAATTTATTCCGACCACATTCCAATACTTTTCTGGAGTTGCGAGAAAGGTGCCCATGAAATGGATCGATGATTTTAATAAGTTTTTGTCTTTCTTCATCAGTGTCGTTCAAGATTACTTCGATATGACTCTCGAAATAGCCATCTTTTCTGATCTTGGAGTTACCACCTTCTGTTGATGGTGCAGCTGGATGCCACGGCACTGTTTCTATTTTTTTACGCACAACCGAATATCCCATGAGAGTTAAATCTCTTGCGATACGCTCGGTCTCCATATATGCACCGTGATTATCGCCCACAAACTTTGATGATGTTTGCGCATCTTTAAGAACCAGTTTTCCAGATTTGTCTTGAAGATCCAAAGTAATTGCTTTTACACCAATCTTTTCACAAGCATCCGTGAAAGATGTGGCTTCAACATTCTCGACCGTAATGTGAATCTCATACGGTAGCGGAAATGCATTCTTATACTCTCTTTTTTGTAGTGCTCCCCAATATTCCGCTTTCTTCCACAACATTTCTTCGAGTTCAGAGTCTTTCGCTCCTATGTCGTGGCCGATTGAAAGCAGACATAACATAGTGTCGGCGATCTCTTCGAGTATCTTTTCCTTTGACGTAAAACGATGATTGGTTGAGTGAGCATTTTCATACGGCAGAATTGCCTTAGCAAGCTCACCAAGTTCTTCTGTTGCTTTCAATGTCTTTTGACTCAAACTCTTGCTGTCTTTTTTAGATAAGCTCTTAATAAATTTAGAAAGTTGGCTATTCATCCTTCCTCTCTTCTTTTAGCTCCAGCTCTAGTTCGAGGTTTATAACTTCTTCCGGTGAATAGAGCTTAACATTCGGATCAACGGCATCGATAATTTCATGGGGATTCATTTCATCTTCGATGGCTGCAATAAATTCTAAGTTCAAATCATTTTCAACGGTCCAATTGGTATCAATATTCCCATTGTGCGCCACTGTGTAGGTTTAAAAACTAATGACTGAATTAGGTTTGTATGGATGTTCTGCCATCTGAAGTTGCCTATTTGAAAGGATAAGAATCGCCCCAAGTTCGTCGCAAGAATATATACCTTCAGGTCCATCGAATTTGCTTCCGTCATGTGTTACATCCATATTGGGCTCCTTATAGACAGTTAAGGTTTCTGTGTCGTTTTCGTTTTGCGAACTTCCTGACAGTATCCGATCACTTTAACGTCAGTGGCTTTAAGGGAGTTTTCAAATCGCCGTTTCATAACTGTCAGGGAATTTTCACACTGGGTTTTATCAGAAAACTCATACTGAAATGTTCCAAGTCCCCCGGAATGAATTTCGTCGAACATAACCATTACAAATAGAACGTAAATCACTTATTGCCACCTTTAAGATATCTGCCAAGTTCAGCCCTGATATCGCCCCAAGATTTCAAGGTGCCGAAAGGGCGTTCAGATGTTGGTCTTTCTTTCCAGTACCAATCTGGGTCTTGAGTTAATTTTAAAGCCTGTGTCAATTTCCAGATCTTGGCCGTATCAATTTCTTCCTTAAGAGTCTTTTTCATGAGGGCTTCATTGATTAGTTCTATGGTTCTTTCTAATCCTTTAATAAGCCTCTCATTTGACTCCTGGCGTACTTCCATCATGACGGAATCCAAGTCTTCCTGTGGGTTGCCTAGTTGACTTACTTCTTTGGGCCTTCCGAAAAACCAAATAAGAAATCCGGTGACGTAGTCAATTTCAGGCCTCCAGCAGGCCATTGGATCTTCTTCAGTTTGATGAACATGCTTCCAATATTCCGCCGATATCATTTTGAAATCGCTCGATTGAGATTTAGATGCTTTATCTAGTTCATCTGTAAAGATTTCTTTATTAACTTTTGCTTTTCTGCTCTCTTCTAGGATTGAGTTAAGAACTTTGAATCTTGCATCTTGGTATTTTTTAAGGCGGCAAATTTCTTTTTCAACATATGCAAGTGGATCCTTAGTGACTTCACTAAGTTCAGCGCACTTTCGGGATGAATTTACAAGAGCTGATGTTAGGATCTGATTTACAGCTCGTTGACTTCGCAGTTCTGCTTCAAGTTCTGAGCGTGAAAGTTTCTTGTCAGAGTTCTTCAATGATCCTCCAATAATGGGGGAGCCACAAAAGACTTTCCCCCTTTCCTGTGCTGTCAGACGTGTGGCTCAAGCGTTTCCCGTCGGATTGGAGCCGTCGCTCCACGCTTTGTCATCGTCTCAAGACCCTTGAATTGCTGCGTCCTTTGCTTTTCGCCGGAAGGTTAGCTTTTAACTACGCATTGGCTCATGAGTCGCGCTCTCTCCGTTACTTCTGCTCAATGGGGATGTCCCCGAAATTGAGCTAAATTAATTCTTTCTAAATAATCGATGTGCTATCAGTAAGTACATTTTGCTACCAACGTAGTATTGAAGTTTTACAATCTGATATCCAATGACAATACCTATCACCATGGTTGGTATTACAATCGAATTTGATAGAGTCATGTTTGGCAGAGTGAAGGCCAAGAAGATGCTCAGTGTAACCATAAAAGTAATCAGCACGATGAAGCAGTTATAAATATCGATAGCTGTGACAAGTGTTGCTTTAATAGCGAATCTAAATAGTCCATGTGCCTCGATATTTAGACGATTGTACATAAGAAGTTCCAAGCAGACCCTCGTCATAAATGCAAAGCACTTAATTAGTGATGGAACAATGGAGGAAGCAAAAATCACGAACAAAAGCAATTCGTAAGTTAGGCTATGGATCAATTGACTACTAAATCCCACAGTTAAAATACTCAAGGCAGCAACCTGTGCGAGCCAAAATTGGAGAGCTTTGATGTATGGAATTTTGAGTTTTGAAAGTAATTCCATGCTAAACCTTAATGAGGATCTCACTCAGTTCATAAAGAGCCATGCGCCCTTCGTATGTTAGAACAAGTTTGTGGTCACGATCAGGATCCTCAGCATATCCCAGCTCCATTAAGATACTGTGGAGGGTTGAACCATTTCCGTATCCGCACGCAACTTTCAATAGGCCTTTGTAGACGATAACCGGATAGTTTTTTGATCCAAAATCAGTGTTTCGGAAGGCGTATTCAAAATTGAACTTAGTTGGTATTTCGACGGATTTACTTGCGGGTTGTTGTGTCGTCTCACTCATGCAACTTTCCTTTTCTTCCCTGGATACTTCCGGTACTTACGTATCAATCGGCCATAGGTGATTTCTTCGTAGGTCCCTCTGTCTTGACGGTAAAGGGTGACAAGCTGCTCGTTCTTGTCAACATCAACAATCACATAGTCCGTTACTGTTTTAAGTTGGTAGTCGATAAGGCAGACAACATCAGTTGGTTTTACCGACAGTACTTTTCTCTGACTCAGATAAATTGCACCAAGAAGGACCAGCGGATAAGTCCAAGCTACGATTGCGAGAATGATCGTTAATTCTGGGCTCTGTGGATGTGAGTCGTTGTACATCTTGAAACAACAGACTGCATAGGTAACGAAAAGCAGATTGAGGATTGTTAAAGGACTAATGTCTTTGCCAACCTTACCGTAGGTGATGAGGATTGATCCTTCTTCGGCAGACTTAATCATGCGGACTCCTTCAAGAAATGTTGCTCTGCTCTGTCAAAGGACAACCTGGTTGTAATAAGAAAATTTTGAACGGTGATTCCTTGGCTTTCGATATCAATTTCTTTTACGCGGAAACGTGTGTGTTCTTCGTCGGTGGTAATGGTGCCTGCGTATTTGGACTTGATGAAGTCGCCGATCTTTACCGTTGGAACACGCACGTACTGCGTTTTTGTCACGTATCCACTGATCGAAATAGCGCTCATGTAGCTTACCGAAGTCAAAACAGCCAGCGTAATTGGTACGATGTTGGAGGTGTCGCTTACTAGCAAGGACACGAGAATCAGGTGAAAACCAAAAACTACAGAAGAGGCAAACATAGCATTTGAAGTTCGAATGAGCTCTTCGCCTTCCTGAGATAGTTCGTAATCGAAGATGGATAGTTTATTTCGCACAGAAAGCCTCGCCTTTGTTCGTTGATGTACGGGCGTATCCTTCTTCAAAAGCAAATTTTAGAGAAATCGCAAGCGCGACCATCATAAGAACAGAAATGGTGTTCATGAACCAAAATATGACTTGAGTGCGCTTCATGATTCCCTCATTAAATTTGGTGCGACCATCCGGACTTGAACCGGAATCTGCGGTTTAGGAAACCGAAGCTCTATCCTGTTGAGCTATGGTCGCATCCTAATTATAACATGGTAAACATGAAAAATACGGTAAAGATGTAAATTTGAATCACTTTGAGCCATTACAAGCGATGCTGATATGGCACTTTTTAGGAATGTTTTTACGATAAGGACTTAGTAGGTAAATCTGGCAGCGAGTGTATCAATATCACTCTCTTTGGCGTGCTTTAAGGACTGTTCAGCGCTCATGCCCATTAACTTTCCGGCAGTCAGAGCGTCAAAGCTTTTCACTGACACTAAATATCTCATTCCGGACTCTCTAAAGCTCATTGTCTTCACTCCTTCGATGTTGAAGTAAAGATCCAGGAAAGAATTTGTTGTTCTTCGTGTCCATTTGAGTGGGCGCTTGCCAACCAGTTGATTCAACGTATCCCAAATGAAATCTTGAACTACTGGATTAACAATTCCAGTACGTTGATTGGCCCCTTTTCCAATCGTTACAATCAGGGACTTTGTATTGCCTGATTCAGTCCATTTTAGACTACTTTTCGATACCATTTGAATTTCTTCAAGAGTAGGGCCGACACATGCTAAAAGAATAAAGAAGGCTCTTCGAGCTTTTGGGATATCTTCTGATAAAGAGAGAACGACAAGAAAATCCTCAAATTTTGCCGGGATAATGGTCGCCAAAGTGGTCTCGCCACTTCCGCGCGGCAGCTCCTCGAAAAATTCAGCAAAGGGGCTTGATGTGTTTCTACTTGCTGATTTTTTGTTGATCTGTTTCATTTTCTCCCCCGACCAAATATCCCTTTTGCGTCGCGATTTCACGACACTTCTTGCAATACGATGATGGTACATTACCCTTCAATCCCCAAGATGACAATGGAATGTGCGTGTCCCATCCAAGACTTCTTCCGCACAAAGAATTCCCAGCTCCACCTGAATACCTCTCTTCGCCGGGTTTAATTTCTCGTAAATGATAGTTCCACTGAGAAGTGTTCGTTTCGGCGATAATTAGCTTTTTGTCATTCATGGCCCTGCTCCTATTTTTCAACCTTAAAGAAAGCAACCTCAATATTCTCTAAAGATCCGCCATCAATCGTTGACCCATCAGTAAATTGAAATACCTTGTTAAGTTCATGAAGGTTTGGAGTCCACGGATTATGAAGTAGACGGTCTGTTTTTACTCGATACAGAGTGACATACTGAGGATCTTTTATTTTTGCAGAAATCCAATTACTGATTTCATCGTGTTCTAAGCCCTCTGGTGGCTTAATCACTGACTTAAAACCAGCGGACCGGGTGTCAACGCCTTCAAGAAGTGTCGGCGCCTTATAGTCTCCAACAAGCATTTGCGGGGGCTGGAAAAAGTAAACGTCTTGCTCATTGAAACTAATCTTATCTTTGCGCATCCATAGAAAAAGAGCGTGGGTTTTAACTTCGTTCGATACATCCTCTTGAAAGAAAGCCATACTTTGTTCAGGAAGATTCTTAACGAAACTTCTACTAATATCTCTAGAGTGAAGTCGAACACCAAACTGTTCAAGTTTTTGAACCATCTCCGGAGCGACCCAAAGATGAATACTTTTGTCTGTCAAATCTTTTGCAATCTCTGATGAAATTACTCCGGAGTCCACGGCATTTTGCAGCTTAGACCTATTTGCATCGTCATGATACTCAGCAAGCTCTCTGTATTTGATGATAAACGCATTATGATGAGCAAAATAAGTCTTGCTTGCTCGGTTATAATTATCAATGAGTTCTTTCAGTTTTGGATCTGGTTTTTTAAGATCATTTGGCTTTGACATGGTCATCAATCCATCTCTTCAACCATTTTACGAACCATATTCAGGTGCTCTCTTGATTGAGGCACACCTGTGTCGTTAGTTGCAAGAAAAGCTTGAGCTCGTTCTTTTTTGGTTGAATCTTCTGGGAGAACACCGACGCGAACAGTGCTTCTTCGCAAGAAGATTTGGTCTTGGCGAGAAAGTTCGGAAAATTTATAGCCACGGTACTCGAATTGATCTTTCAAATAGTCTTGAATCGTTGAAAGGCGCTGCTTTCCGTCTACTACCTCGTAATCTATCCCAGTTTTAACTGAAACTTCGGCAGGGATTTCAGCAAGCAGCACCGACCCGGTATCAATCTCAGCAAAAATGGCATCAAGAAA
Organism: Bdellovibrio sp. BCCA; assembly: GCF_037996825.1. Taxonomy (NCBI): domain Bacteria; kingdom Pseudomonadati; phylum Bdellovibrionota; class Bdellovibrionia; order Bdellovibrionales; family Pseudobdellovibrionaceae; genus Bdellovibrio; species Bdellovibrio sp. BCCA. The sequence continues at coordinate 41,408 of NZ_JBBNAC010000002.1, forward strand.
TTTCACGCGATTTTCCATGTCCCACACATCGCCTCGCTGATATGAGGCATTGAAATCAAGACCTGAGTTGCAAATATCAGAAAAGCTTCTAACTCCCATAGAAACACGGCGAGACTCATCGGGCCGGAAATTTGATTCTTTATTCTTGCTCATGACTTCTCCTGGTAAAAGAGGTGTGAGTTTTTAAGCGGCTGAGTCGATGTATTCTTGAGGAACGACAACGAGGTCTTGAATTCCGGGAACCTCTCGTGCCAATAGCCCCACGGCCTTGGTTCCAAGTTTGGCTTGCAGGCCAAGTAGCGCATATCGAACAACCTGGTGAGCATAATCCCCAGTGAGATTTCTAGAGCACTTCACTTTGGCATCAGTATAGGCTTTATGCTTTTTGATCTGAGATACCGAGTATTCGGTCGAGGACTTTGTCCCGTTCATATGTTCTCCTTGGTTACGGACATAGTAACAAAATATTACATAATGTCGTAGTATTATAGTTAATTATGTCATTTCGAAACAAAATGCTATAAAAATGTTTCATTATACTGAAAAACGTCGCTATAACAGACATTTAAATTGAAAGATATACGAATATTTCGTATCCTGTCTTAGAAATTAAACAAAGGACGCTTCATGAGTGGCGAGTCGAGACCAGAGATCAAATTTCGACGCCTCACTGGCAGATGCCTGTCTGGCACTGAAGGTGATAGGGGAACACTGGTTCATGCGGTGATCGGCGGAACTTTTGGAAAGGCTTTATGTGGCAAAAAGCCTGGTCAGCGCTCAAATGGATTCTCGTCATACGAAGAGTCGGCGGTTGACTGCCCGAAATGTTTAAAGGCCATTCAAAAGATGAAAGATTAAGGGTAAAATACATCTTCTTTGGCTTCAAGATTAGTCGATCTTATTCAGAAAGAACATCAATAGTAAATACACCTGCGTATCGCATTGAAACGAAATACCAGTTTTACCATAATAAACCAAATTAACATGGTAGAGTGGAAGGGATATAAATCTCACGGAGAGTGTATGAGCGACAACAATGAATCAAGTAAGTCAAACATCCTTGATAATGACCTTATGGAAAAAGCAAATCGGGCTAATTATGAAATTTCACTTGAGCTTTCCGTTCGTGCTGAAAGGATTCTTGCTTTAGAGAGACAACTTTTAGAAAAAGATGGAATTATCGCCGATCTCCGTCAACGAGTTGAAAATCCCACTGCAATGACCGCGATTAAAAAATCGGTGGAACTAGCAGCAAAGAATCTAAACGAAATTGCGATAGTCCTTGGTTTGAATTTAAGCCAAATCAATTCAATTCCCGAAAGAGGTCCAATTTCGTCTCTATCATCAGAACTTATCAAAGTGGATGCTATTGAGGTTATTGAAACAGCAAAACTGACAAACAGAGATTTGAAAATTTGCTTCGGCTACTTCTCAAATATGAGAAAGAATGAGCTTGCTTCAACAATGAATATTGGTTTAGCGACACTTTATGTCTATGAATGTGCGTTGATGAAAAGGTTGAATATAAAGGGAAGGTCTTCGTTTGAAGAATTCTTCCGTATGCCTATAGATCTTAAGAGACTTTCTGATCTTTTGAATGAATCGGAAAAGAAGGTAGCAGCGAAGGTTCAATATAAAGTAAGCCCCGCGACGCAAAGCTCGGAGAACTCCAATAGCTCCGACCTATCCACACGGGAATCTGAAGTGATGGAGCGTTTACAGAGAGGGCAGACAATCAACCAAATTTCCAATTCTTTGTATATTTCAGAGAAGACCGTAAAATTTCACATTGCGAATATCTACAAAAAATTAAATGTACAGGGCCGCGCTGAGTTTCTTGGTAAATTTGCTGAGCCGCCAGAATATCCAGCCGATGAGATTCTTGAGATTAAAAGGAAATTCATGTCGCTAGGCCATGGAAAGCGGGAAGTATTTAAATTAGCCATTCTGGGGCTTGAATACAAGGAAATCGCTGAAAAGGCTGGATTGTCCGTTGCGACAGCAAAAATCTACATTTCTGAGCTCGCAAGATTATTTGGATCTAACGGGAAGCATGATCTTGTTTGGAAATTTAGAAATCTTCCATTGTCACAATGGGGATCAGAAATCCCTAGGGAGTCAGTGGTAAGCGAAGCGAAAGTGGATATAACAGAGCGGAGCGCGAAGGAAATGGCCGCCAAGCCTCGTCTTTCAAATGCTATGGACATGAGATATCCGTCTCAAGAATACAGAGAGCCAACACCTACAGTGGAAATATTAACTGAAACGCTGCCCCAATTGCCACTCGGTAGTCAGGTTATGAATAAAAAAGCGTCTTAGGAGAATTGAATGAAAGCTAAAATTGGAATGAACGTCGAAACGGGAAAAGAGTATGCAGTTGATCTACAGAAGCTGATCACTTCAAAACTGGTCATTCAGGCTGTTTCCGGCGGAGGAAAGTCATACACCATTCGGCGCTTAGTTGAAGTAGCATCTGATTATAAGTACCAGGTAATTGCATTTGACCGCGAGGGCGAATTCGGAACTCTTCGTGAGAAATATGACTTTGTTTTATCTGGACCAGATGGCGATATCCCTGCCGATATCAAGTCTGCTGAGATTTTAGCAAAGAAGGCTCTTGAACACGGGTTCTCATTGATAATCGATTTATCTGAGTTCAAAAAGCCGGAAAAGATGCAATACATCTATCATTTTCTTAACTCAATGATCTCTTCAAAGAAAGATCTTTGGCGAGATGTTATTGTCGTCATTGATGAGGCTCATGAATTTGCCCCAGAGGCCAAAGTTGGCAAAGAGGCGTTATTGTGCAAGGAGGCAGTTGAAGAACTCGCCTCACTTGGTCGCAAAAGAGGATTCTGTGGCGTATTTGGCACGCAAAGAATTTCTAAACTATCGAAAAACGTAGTTGCAGAATGCCAGAATAAACTTATCGGAAGAACAGTTCTGGATATCGATAGAAAAAGAGCTTCCGACGAACTTGGTTTCAATTCAAGAGAAAAAGAAATAAGTCTTCGTAACTTGAAAGATGGGGAGTTTTTTGCTTATGGAACTGCCCTTACAGATGACATCATGAAAGTTAAAATTGATCCGGTAGTGACCAGACACGGAAAACAGGCGAAAAGATCTTCTGTTGTAGCAAAACCTACTGCTAAGGTTAAGGAAATGCTTTCCAGACTCGCAAATCTGCCAGCTGAAGCGACGAAAGATCTTCGCGATAAAGAAGCTATGACTGCGGAAATACAATCTTTGAAACAAAAGATTCGCGAGCTTGAAAAATCACCACAGACAATTCAGAAACAAGCTTCAGTTTCAAAAGAAGAGTTTCAGAAAATTCAGGACACCATCGAACAAAGGGTTCGCAAAGAGTTCGATAAAGCATATTCGGAGAAATATAAGAAAGAGTTCTCAAAATTGAAAACTGATCTCGCTAAGGTGCTTGGTGGGTTCACTGGGAATGTTTCAGTAGACGTTAATGCAACAAAGCAGCTGGGAAGTATTGAAATCGGATCCGTCGTCCCCAGAAGTGCAATAGGATATGATATCCCTAAAAATAAGAAGAATTCTAAGGTGGTCGTCGGTGACAGAAAATTCGGTAAGGCACCTCGTGACATCTTAGCGTTCCTTGCAATGAGACCAGACAAATCTTTCGCAAAGGATAAAGTTGGCGCTCTTACGAACTACGCCCATAAAGGCGGAGGTTTTGCTACAGCGGTCAGCGAGTTAAGAACTGCTGGATATTTACAGGGTGGGCCGAATGCTCTGCAAATCACCGAGGAAGGTTTGCAATACTGTACTGACAATAACCTTTCAATAAAGACCGGAAGGGCAGCGCTTGAAGGGTGGCTCGAAAGACTTGATAGGGCTCCGCGCGTAATTTACGAGTTCTTACTAAATAATCCCGATCAGGCATACACCAAAGAAGATTTGGGCACAGAGACTGGTTACGAATCAAAAGGCGGAGGTTTTGCCACAGCTATTTCAAAGCTCAACACGCTTGGTTTGATCGTCAAGACAAGGGACAACAAGATTCAATTAAATGAGGAATTGCTGACTCTATAACTTAACAGCGGAACTCATATCAGATTATTAGGTGTTTGCTTTAAGTTAAGCGAAATCAAATAGGAGATTTGATGGATTTTTTTAATAGAGCATCTGAGGTTTTTGAAATTTATGGTTTTCAGTATGCGATCTTGGGATATTTTGCTTTGGGGTTGGGCCTATCGTATTTGTTATCAAAGATGGTGTCGGTGAAGTTCAAAAACGCGAAGTATGATTACTCTGATACCTTAATTCACAAAAAGGTTTCTCCTCTCCTGGTCGTTTTGATTGCACATCCAATTGAATTGTTAATCGCGTATGTAATGCTTATCCAGGAAATGGTTGCCCCTCTATTCGAAAGACCCTTTGAGGCTATAAAAGAACTTAGTCTCATGGTGGTTCAATTGATCGGATGGCCACTGGCAGTTCCGATCTCGATTTTTAAAATGTATGACAACGAAGCTATTGAAGTCATACTCAACGACATAAAACGGCGAAATGCCATTGATAAGTATGTCGATGTTAGTTCTATCATCGAAAAGTATGGCGCGAAGAAGCGTAGAATCTTAATTGCGCTGAAGGTTGCCTCATTAGATCAACTTCATCGAAATGAATTGGTTTTGGTTGCTGGAAATCATGAAATGGCCGCTGATCTCATCAAAGAAACTCACCAATTCATGGAAGAAAGATAGTTATGGAGTTTAATGAATTGGTGACTAAGTTCTTAGATGAAGTCTGTGCAAAAGATACATCTACAAGTAAATGCCTCTCAGGAAGCGAAGTGCTTGTTCATGAACTTGCGCAGGTTTGTAGGAATACTGAAGCCTTCAAGTCCCGAACAAAAGAATTTGAAGAAATGCGAGATGTCTTTTCTCTAAATGTTTCAGGAAAAAACTTCGCCAAAAACGCTGAAGTAAAGCTAGAACTAGCTTGGAAGCACTTTGTTGATCGACTTAATGGAGCTCCGACATCAGTTCACGCCAGAATGGTTGTTATTCTGGTAATGCCTATAATTTCAGATTTTTTACGTGAATCAAAGGAGATCGCATGAAACATCTTTCAGACGCCAATGTCACAACAGCACTTCAGGTATTAATCCAAGAAAAGGTGCTTCTTGTTCATGGAAAACCCGGATCTGGCAAGTCTCGTTTTAGCGCAAGCTTGGTTGGAGAATTTATTAGATTGATGAAGTCACAAGTAGTGATAGTGGACCTTTATAAGGGAGCAGGAGAGTATAGAGGCATTCAGGGGGAAATGAAATTTCTGACTGGCCGTGAGTTCCTGAAAGAAGACATGGATCCAGCTTCCGTACTTGAAATGATCATTTCCGACATAGAACAAAAACTGTCTAAAACGTGCACTCTATATGTTCTTGAAGAATCTCAATTGTTCTGTGGAGACACGGGCACAGAAAGATCTTTGAGGCTTTTGATAGAACTTGTAAAGCAGACCAATTCCTGTCTCCTATTGGTGGCCCAAAGAGCAGAATTGATAATCAAAGACCTTGATATAACCCAGTACAGCCGAAACCCAAAGGACCATTTTGAAATTATGGAAATTGTTGGATCTCCATTTGGTGACCACAAGAAATCATCTGAAGTTAAGGGCCAGCTCTTTTATCTTCAGGACACAAGGGATACTGTAGGGAACTCTCTGCTTTGGTGGGCGAATAACGACTCCGGGTACACATGTGACATTCGTTGTGCGAGAGTGTGGACTATGGATGAGCTGAATGATCGATTTTCACTAAAGGACACCGCACTTCCTTCAAAATACAAAATTCATCAGAAAGACCGAATTGATCGATTGATTCAGTGTCATATTGATGCCCAGGACATCGGGAAGGATGGTCCGCATACTTTGAAGCATTGGGGGAGCAACATTTCAGATCCCGAATTCTCTAAGGATGTTCAGATTGAAAGATTGCGACGCGCCCTTGATCATTCTCATAGAATGTATTCTCTGCACATTAGTACGACAGCTGGAAATCATATTTCGATGGTGTCAAAGCTGAAAGGCGAATGTGAAGAAATAATTAATGAGGTAAAGACGGAAGAGTCGCTAAGCAAAGGAGGGAAGTTTGAGTAGTTCAGAAAAAGAAATCATTAAGCATTTTCTCGAAAAAACAAAAAAACGCCTCGCAGTCCTTGAAGCTAAACAGACGCTTACTCGCGCTGAAGTATTTGAGAAAGACGCGTGCAAGGGAGATATAAAAAGGGCCGAAAAGGCCCTTTCCGAAGATAAAAAACTCCCTTAAGCTTCTTCCTCTTGGTTGGCTTCAGGAATCTTGTCCAAGAAGCCCTGCACTTTCGCTGTTTCGGCAAGTAAATCACTTGGTGTCATTTTCTCCTTTGGAATGCCTATCTCCCCATGATCTATTCCATAGAAGAAGTTGCGAGAGTGGATCTTTTTAGCCTTGCCACCTTCCGAGAGAACGGTGATCACCTGGCAGTTCTTTATGTCTCCAACCTGTGAGTCATGGAAGAACTCTTTAAATTTCTCAGTCCTCATCTTACAAATCTCAGAAATGAAAGATTCAATAAACTCTCCATGGGAAACTATCAATACGTTCTCGTATCCGCCCCTAACAAGTCTCTCAATGAGGGTTCTAGCGCGAAGCTTAGTGATCAGAATGTGTTCGCCATTTGGCATACATGAGTTATATGGATCGATTTTTCTCATTTTCTTAACATGAGCCCGCTGTTCGCTTGATAGCTCAAGAACGTCGCCCCAATTACGCTCGCCAATCAGTGGATCTATTGATACTTCTGCTGACGTCATTCCCGCTTCAATAAGGATGTGCCCCATCGTTTCCTTAGCTCTTGTATGATCTGAGCAAACAATGTAATCAAAAGATAGACGGTCAATGTCTGCTTGCTGATCACGTTTAAGCGCAAGGCCCGTTTCTTTGGCCTGTTTGACTCCTACCGGGGTTAATTTAACCTCTCGATCTGGAGTTCTTTTTACGAAGTCCGGAGCCGATTTGATCTTTCCTGAATCCAACAACCTATTAAAGATATTTGCTTCAGATTCACCGTGACGGATCAGTGTGATTTTTGAAGGTAGGCCCATAGGATCTCCTTAGAATTGTTGATTGGAGTTACTCATTAAGATTTCGTGGCATTGACATCTGATATGGCAATTGTTGAGTTTGAAATTTGTTGATTTTGACCAATCCACAATTCAACCATCCAAGGACGATTACCACTTCCTCCGGATCCGCATTCAACTACAAATACGCCTACCTGACCTGCGGGAGCTCGCTGTCCCTCAGAGAGTTGTTCCGCCTGGTGCCAGAGGACTGTGTCTGAACTTCCACAATAAACTCTTTCTGTTGATACAGAGAGGGCACCAAGTTTCTTTAGGGCGAATCCATAAAGAAGATCCCCATCGCTCAAGGCGAAGCTTGGTTTTTCATAATGACATTTGATCGACATGGGGTACTTTTTGAGTGTTCTACTATTCTTTGAATAGGCCATGATCGCGTCAAGAACGGCGCCCTTGAGCTCATCAGGAACCATCGCGATTCTTTCCCAAATTTGTGAAGTAGCCTCGAGCTTGTTTTTGGCTTTAAAGAAGCTATTCATATAGTTCTCCTCGCTATCAGTAATTTATATCAACAATGACGCCGTATGTAAATGATAAGACATTAAAATGCCTCATTTGGTAACAAATTTTTGTAAAATGTATACTTTTGGTAAAAAACGACGCAAAAACAGTAAGTTAATACATTTTAATGAAGCTTTGTGTTATTCTGAGGTCTCTAGCGAAAGAGGTGCCTATGAGATTCGGAATCAGAAACAAACAGACGAAAGTCGTTATGGTTTTGAACTACGAACTTGAAACCTTTGGTCCCGCATACATGACTTATGAGCGACCTGTTTTTTTCGTTGAAGAAATGACTGATGTGACATCAGGAATGCCAGTTTGGACAACGGACTCCGCTGAGGTGGCGCAAAAGGTGATTTACGAATGTTACAAAGGCCAAGAAACCGTCGCATATCCAAAAATAGAAAAATCCTGGGGCGAAGAGGGTAAAGCTGAATACGAAGTTTTTGTTATCGGTATGGAACAAAAAGGGCAAAACAACATTCTTGCACTTTCAGTCGCGAGACTCGGAAAAGCTAAGTTGTATCTTCAAAAGCTTTCTCCAGGTAAGCCTGTAACTGTCAGCGCTGTTGCTAAAGAAGTTGGGTTTAAAGCATCCGCTGTCTTGGAATTTATTGAGAATAAACCAGGGCATTTTGAAACTGAGGCTGTGCAAGTAGGAAGAACTAAGAGTCTTGCAATTAAAAATGTATATGATCTTGTGAGAGATAATCCGAAAACACAGGAGTATTTGGATTTTAAAATCAAGATCAATCAAAAATCTATCACTATCAGCTACTACGACAACTACGGTTTTGTTTCCGGATACTACATACAACCTTCCAAGGATAAGTTGGAAATCCAGTACATGAATACCCCAGAGAAGGTTTCGGAAATCAGCAAGGCTTTGTCATTAAAGCAAGCGAGTTACACCATTGGAGGCTTTGGAGATTCCAGCACTTATCAACCAAAAGATGCATACGAAATTTCATATTCACAGCTTAAGCAGTTGATGGATGAAGGTTGGACGGTTATTGGGGAGTTTTTGGAGAAACCAGATTCAAAGAACATGAATAGTGACAACACTTACAAGTTGAATAAGAAGTAGTTTCGTAAATTTTCAGACAAGGTTTACAGATTGGAGTTCATGTGTCGGATAGTAAAATGATTTATGCTCAGACATTCAATCCACTTCGTTCGCCGTTTAAGCAAAGCAAGAACGCAAAATCAGTCCACACCGAGGTCTATTGCACTAATTCTGAGAATTGCGAAGTTTTCAAAAGTGGTGAGTGTATTCTTAGATGCCCTTCTTTGAATGGAAAACATTGTCCATACGGACGCGAGAAAAAAGAATACGGATACACCTCCAGATCAAAAGACTTTTATTCATGGATAAATAAAAAAGAGGAAATATCTGCGAAATTCAAAGAATCACTCAAGGGCGCAAGGCCCAGAATGGTTATCGTGGGTGACTGGGTTTACATGCCATACTCTCTTTTTAATGCATTCTCGAACACCGTGGAATTTATCCATCGTGACGAATTCATTCACAAAGACAACTTCACGGCGAAAAATCTTCTTTTCCTTCTGAAGAGAAGGCCAGAAGCGCTTTTTGGTGGTGAAATAGCTTCCTACCAGAAGGAGGAAGTTCCTAAGATTGTGACGCACTTGAAGGAAGTCTTCCCAGACATCTATGGCGAAGTGATCAAACTTGATCCCGATCTTGCTAGGCACATACCCAAAAGCAACATTGGCAGAAAAGCCCTTCTTAAGACTTTAAAGCCAAATGTCGGTCATTACGTCAAGAAGGACTATCCTGAAAAGTGGTTCTGGGACGGGGAGTACCTATCTTCAAATGAAGACAAGATTCTCTTCCCGATCTGTCGTGGTGATGAATACATCATCAAGATCAAGCCGCGCGATGATGCGAGCGTCGTGGTAACAGATGACGATCAAGTAATCCCAGGAACAACAGTCTTTGTTGAATAGTTGAGGAGTGATTGTATGTCTAAATGCTCAAAAAGAAATGAAGATATAGTCGCAAAGTTTCGAAGTGGCATGACCCTTGAGGCTATCGGCCAAGAGTACGGAGTGTCTCGCCAAAGGGTACAACAGATTATTCAGATGTACGGTCTATCAAGAGACAGCGGAGGGGTTAGCGCGAACAGATCCAATAAACTTGAGATGATCGCTGACCTATGTAGGAAAGGCCGTACAGTCACTGAGATCGCGCAGGAAACGGCTTGTAAGCATACTTTTGTTACCAAATCTTTGAAGCAACTCGGATTAAAAGCTAGGACTCCTGCTCAAAGAAAGTATGGAGATGAGAGCGCGATCATTTCATTTGCAAGTAGATCACAGAGCCTTCGCGATATGGCAAAATTAATGGGTGTAAACGAGCACTCACTTGGCAGGTATTTGAATCGGCACTATCCAGAAATCCTTAAGAGGATCAGTAAGCGACCAACGAGCGAAGAGTCTGAACAGAGAAAATTGATGGTGAAGCAGATGCTCGCCGAAGGTAAAGCGCCAAAAGAGATTGCTCAAGATTTGAAGTTGAATCTCCCGACGCTCAAGGCGTGGATGAAATACAACCACGTTTCTTAAGATCTTTCTAAAAAAATCTCTCCGAGAATCTTTCATAATATTCTGTCAATTTGAATACATTATGAATGCGATCATTTTGACAGAATAAATTTTCTCCTTTGGATTGCCGCATACGAATGGATAACACTCCCGATGGTTGGCAATGTCTCGAAAAATAGCCTCCACAAGTCTATGGAGGTCCATGTAGATCACAGAAATGTCTCATCTTGATCGGCTACCAAGGTAAACATGGGAAACACGGTAAATGCGGTATAAAATTAAATAGTCAACAAGGAGTATGTGTGGAATTTCTTTATAAGAATGAAGTGGTCGTTCAGGCAGCTCAGTTCGTTGATGAAATTTCATGTATGTACATGGAAGACGATTGGGGCCTTCCGTATTGTGAAGCCGTTACCTTTCTTGGTCGCCAGGGTAGACACATGCAAACGCCAGAGGGTCTAGTAAAGGTCAATCCCGGCGATTGGATAGTTAAGTTTCCGGACGATACTTTCCGCAGCGTCTCAGAAGACAATTTTCAGAAAGACTATCGAAGCGTTTCAAAGATTTCCAAGACCGGAGTTTCCTTGTGAAGTTCTTGATCTTGTTGCTTATTTCAATGCTTGTTCAGGCTTGTATGCCGACACATCAGCGAGAAGAGCCTTGCGGGTATAGACAGAATGTCTATGGCGAAAGAATATCTTGGAAAGGAAACTCTCCAGTTAAGATATTCCTTCATTCTTCGGTTCCTGAAGAAATGATTCCTGCCATTAAGGCTGCCGCTGAAAGTTGGAATGTGGCCGCTGGCCGCCAAGTCATTCAGATTGTTGAGTCTCCCAGATATGGCGGTGTAAATAACTACAACCGAGACATGGTCAATGTGATCTATTATAAAACAGATTGGCCAGAAAGTAAGATGATAATTCAAGGCGAAACGCGACTATCTTGGGTCGGAGATGCAATGAACGAAACGGACATTGCAATTAACGGTTCACACTACGGGTTTTATTGGAAATTCAATGAGATCACTCGTCCAGCAACACCAGGAATTTGGAGCATGGTCAACATCGAAGCCCTGATGCTTCATGAACTTGGCCACGTTCTCGGTCTTGACCACAGCGCCGCCTCGACCTCGGTGATGAACAGTCGTCTAAGTAGTGGAAGCAACAGGGTCGTTCTGGATTCCATCTCCACTCAATCTTTGAAGTGTGAATATTAACAAAGGAGTCTAATATGAAAATGTTTGCCGTAATTTTTGCAATGGTTTCTTCAGCTGTGAGTTATGCAAGCCTAACTTACACTTTCGGTCGCCATGATGTCGGGATCCACTCCGACAGCGAGAGAGCAATACAAGATCAAATCATGCTTTTCCTTCCTGAAGCCGACCATGCTCTCGTAAAGGTTAAATCGTCGTTATTTGGAACGATGTCCGCGTCAGTGGAACTGTGTTCGTTTGAGGAAGGGCAAGAATTTTGTTCAGTCTTTCCAGATTTGGATGTAGTCGGGGGAATGGCTCTGCGACAAGCAGACATCGACGTAATGAGAAATGCGATTTCTGGACCTAAAGTGGTCTTTATACCTACCCCTGCGAGCAGGTACTTCAAGCAGCAAATGTAGATTGTATCAAATTGACCAATAAACTGGTAAAGATGGTAAAATAGGTAATCGTGAGATAGAATTTAAATTACGAGTGTCGGAAAAGATCACCCGACCGTAGCGCATCCAATGCTGTGCGCTTTCTACGAGGTTGCCATGCGGAAAGTTGGCAAGACTCTGGTTCTCGCGGGAAATAGCCAGCAACTGGATGCTGAGCTCAGAATCGGACCATGCAACGTGCGCTCCGAATGCCTATGCGAGAGCAGAATGCCGGAGTCGGTAGAGTGGGCTATTGACCCTCTATACCCACTTCAGGGGTTCCGCAAAAGGCTCCTGAAAAACTCAAGTACGCGTCGTGAGACGCTTTAGCTTTGAGTGGATAGCGGTGTGGTACTCACCGGACCTCAGTTGCTCGAGATAGCGACTGGGTAGGCCTAGATAGCCTGGGCCCTGTACGGTGATAGCGTGGGTGACTCCCCTCCCAAGGGCAGAAAACCCAACAGACACACAGGGATGATCGGAGAATTGATTGTCCCTAATCTTGTAAGGCGCGGCAAGCGTCCACTCAAGGCAACTATAAACTAGGAGCATCCATGATTGATTGTTTACGAATGATAACTAGAGTCGGTTTCGTCTTACTTCTTCTTTCTTTGATTGTGATCTATTCAAAGGAAATAAGTCTTATCTATACAGAAAATCATCGCCAAAACCTTTTGCTGTCTGAAGCTGAAAAGGTTGCCGAGGAAACATTTGGTGTAAAAACGAGCATTTCCGAAGGGCAAATGATTCTATACCAAATCGAATCAACTCCGTGTGTGAAAATCGGAGGTGGAGAATGTCCGAAAAAAAAGAAAATTCTTTTAAGAGTAGCGGTCGATTCTTCTAAAGAAAACATTTTAAATTTATCTGAGCAGATCCGAGCGTCGAAGGCAGAAATTCTTTCTGAATTATCTAGAAACAAAAACAATACTGAGAGCCCGCTATCGAGGTGATTATGCGAAATTTAACCATTTCACAAATTTTAAGTGTGTGTTTTATCGCAACAATAGTTGCGGTTTCTTTATATAAAGAATTTGTTCACGATCCGTATCAAAAACAGATGGCGATTTCTACCCTCTCAGTAGAACAAGCTTTCGGCGTAAAAGCGCGTATCACTGACGGTAAACTATTTCTCTATGAGGAGATGACAGAAGAATGCCCAGTAACTCCTCCGCCGTGCACGACATACGAACAAATTCTTCTCGTGGTGCCCGTTGATACTTCGAGAAAGAATGCATCCCATCTTGCAGATCAGATCCTTGAGCAGCAACATGGAATTAGACAGGCGCTAGCGCGAGCGAAGGAAAGTGTCAAGTTCCTATATAAGTCTAAACAACAGACACCAAAAGAGTAATAATATGAAAATCACCCCCTCTTTTATCGCAATGATCGTGAAAATTCATGACTTCTTTAAGGGGAGTGAGAAGACAGCGTCTTTCTTTAACACTGCAAATTCTAATCTAGGTGGAGCAACACCTCTTGAACTTATTCTAAACGGGCGACAGGAGAAGCTTGAGAAGTGGGTTCACGAAAATTTGACGGAAGCAGTAGAATCAAAGTTTTCTGATTTTGCGAACTCTTACATGGTGATTCCACCAAATGAATATTTATCCTTCCAAGGACTTTGGATCGAAAAGCGCTATCAAGAAGACGACACATTTTTATGGGCGGCTTTCATGGGTCGCAGAAACTCCTTATCAAAGAAGCACAAAGTGTTTCTTATGGAGGGGAGTCATATCGTAAATGAACAAGACATCAGTGATCGCAGATACTCATCATTTGATGAGGTGGTTGATTATCTGTCCGCATTTATTCAGAACGAAAGAAACAAAGAGTATTATTTTCCGGAACTTCTGAAGTACTTAAATGATAATTACCCGAAAGCATTTCTGAGAGGGAAAAAAGATGTTCCTACCCGTTCAGGAAGCGCTTACTGTCCTATGTGCGATTCATTCGACTGCAAATGTAGCGGTTGTTAGAGAAGGATAATATGATTAAATCAAACGCTATGGTTACGACTGAAAATCCAGATCCTATTACATTTCATGAAATTCAAAAGGCGATAAATTTACCTGTAAAATACCTGGAAGCTCGACATTTGGACGTTGTTGCAGATCCAGATCTTTATGCTTTTCAAGCAAAATTGGAGGGTAAAAGCCTCCTCGTATTTGCCGATATGAATGACCTGAAATACGACTCGCGGACAAAAGCTATCGATATGTTGGAGGTTAGTGATCTCAAGGGTGGTATAGGTTCTGTTAGAGTTGCATTGAGATTCGAAATTCGTATTGACGGAAAGATTAAAGTTCTAAAAGGGCAACACTGGAACGATGCTAAGGGGGAGTTTTAATGAAAGGAATGATGTACTTTAGTGATCGTTTTATCGAATGTAACGGTTCGGGTAATCCTAGATTCATGGAATTCTTTGATATCGACAAGGATTTAGTGAGATCAAACCCTCCACGTACAAAGCAGGAATTCCCATACAGTTTTGATCCGTTCACAATTTGGGGAGGCCCTTCGCCAAAATGCAATGCTACTGACTGGACGGACTGTCTTCACAGTTTTGATTCACAAAAGTATTCCAGCGCGGGTAAAGAAGTTTTTGGCGATGGTCGATGGTTTGGAGAAGGTTTAAATGGCAAAAAAGTTCAACAATTCCTAAACGCCTATTATGGAAGAAATGATCTTATCCTTACTCGCGTAATTGAATACTGCAATATGTCCACCCAGTACATTACCTATCGTATTGATTATCACGATCCAAGAAAGAAATAGAATTATGAGTACTTTAACATTTGTCCCACAAAAGAAACACAGTGACGTTCTTCAACGAATTGTAACAGATCACATTTTAGCCGTTCGCTTGATGAGGATAGGCCAACAGATATCTGAAGACGATTTCCTGGTCGATCTTGGGCCGTACAACAGAAACTTCTCAGTGATTCTTCCGAGCATCAGATCGGTAAAGAGATGGGCCGATATTATTGAAAATATTCCTGGTCTCTTGTCGTCTGGCGCGTCGATCAATTTCGAAATTATTCTTGGAGAGCTCGAAAGTCTATTTAATCCATCCGTTGATTCGAGTGAATATTGCCTGTATGTGCAAAGACTTGCGAGCGCACTTGAAATAGAACTTCCGCCTCGCAATAAAATTCATACGAGATTCGATTGTGCCTTCAATATGACCAGGCATTTATGAGTGAGTATAATCCAAGCGTTCAGACTATCGGGCGAGCAGACCTGAATGAAGGCGAAGTGTGGGCTTACTATGTCGACGGATTTCGTCGCTATATCGGAACTGTGAAATTCCACCGCTACTTGGATTGCAAATACCTCGTTCATCATAAGCTAGGTCGCGGCGAAAGCGATTGCATTCTTCGAACCACTCATAATGCGAATGATCTCAAAGCTTCAAATATGTGTAAGGTGTGCATAAAACGCGCAGAGAAAGAGAAGGAGACAAAATGAAGTTGATCTATATCGACCCACACTGTTCAGGCCTCCAGGTGACTAATTGCCCATCAAAAGACAAAGTGGAGCAGGTACTTTCCTCAAAAGGCATGAATGAAGATGAGTGCGGTGGGGAAGTTGTTCACTACGTCTTTATTGATTCAAAAGGCAATGAAACTAAGGGGAGCCTGGATTTCACTTAATCTTTTCAAGGGTGGTATTTCAAAGGTTCCGGAAAATTTCCGGAACCACCTGTAATAGCAGGCTCTCACCAGAATTTCACTAGGTATTTCAAATATATAAGAAAACACAAGGTTGCTATTTTTAACTCTTTTGAAGTGAATGTCCTGAGGAGTATTTAAGAAGAAGGTTCAGCAGCCTATTCCTTGATCTTTTTTGTCGAGAGGTTGGGATCAAAATTGAGGGCCGCTGTGCGAATCCATTGTGATATGTTCCCATTACAATATTTCTTGGCCTGAGCTTCAATGTGCTGAAGTTCCTTTGCGCTCAATCTTACAGGCTGTACTTTCCCTTTCAAATCCTTTTCAAAAACGGACGCTTTTTCTTTCTTAGCCATTTTCTCACCAACCTACTTCTTATCCTTGTACACTTTCAGTACTTCTTTCATGAAACCTTGATTAAGGCCGTAATACTTATTTAAATTCACACGCTCAGAATCCATCACGTAGTCGTATCGGCTCCCAGAATCGTAAACATCAAGTCTGATCAACTCCAGATAGTCATCAATAAAGCCAAACTTATTGGAGTCGCGAACAATACTGAATAATAGATCGAGCATGTGGCCGTTCTTGCCATTCTTCGGATATGTGAGATCTTCAAGTTCACACAGAGCTTTAAGGAACTTCTCCGTGGTTTGCGCTAAGTGATTTCCACAGTTGTCATGCTGGCGCTCATCCGAAACGAGCTTTTCCACCAGAGCTAGATCATCCATAGCCTTAGTTATCAGGGTTTTTGCTTGCTCTTTCATAAAGTACTACTCCTTCTTTCTTAGCTTTCGCCAAGAGGTGATTGGAGGAGTTTTGGTACTTTTCGATCTCTGCTGAAGTCGTTTTAATGGCTTCGTAGATCAGTTTTATTCTTGCTTTCACTGTGGCGATTTTAAGGTCGCCAATGTGATTTGGCTTTGCAGAATCGACAATCAACAAGTCGAAGTCAGAGTCTTCTCTGTAGTCGCCCCTGGCTTGAGAGCCAAAGAGGATGATTTTTTCTGGATCAAAGATCTCAATAATCATCAGGAGCACTTTATTTAACTCTGAGGTTTTTGATTGATCGTAGTTCATGCTAATAATGTATTACAAAATGTATTACATTGCAAGAAAAAACTATCGGAATTACCTCTCCCCATTGGTTTAAATGGGGCTGGGGAGAAAAATGATCGTATTCAGCGCCTCATAGTGAAACAAATTCCCAGTTAACATGGTAAACATGGTAAAATCAATTTATTATGGTACTAACGTCATATTTCATTGCTACGGAGGACGAGTGGCGCTTATTCCTAAAAGAATTTATGTGGAACGCTCTCAGATTACGAAAGCTGCATTTGTTGCATTTTTTATTGGCCTTGTGTTCTGTTCGTTGGCTATCTATTTTGAGATGCCCGAACCTTCCTTAGTAGTTACTCTCTTTTCGTTGGGTTTAACTTCATTTTACCTCGGCAGTGCCCTGGCTTCATATATTTTTTCTAGGTCCGGAGTTTTTAAGGTAACAGTTGATGATTCTGAAATTGTGAACTCTACCGAAGGTGATAAATAATGATTAACGTCGATTCTAGAAGTCAAAAACTAGAATCAGTCACCATTGGGAAATACCCTTTCTATTTCCTTTTTGACAAAAATTCTCCGAATGGATCTTCCGGCCATTATTTTAAGCACCCATACAATCGCAAGATCGGAGTGAAGGTATTCGCAGATACAAAACTGACTAAAGAGCAGGATGCCAGAAATCTCTATCTCCGAGCTCAGGGCGCCCATGAAGACATAGTTTGGGAAGCTGCTTTGATTAATTGCTTCTATAAGAAGAGAGTGGCAGTTGTTCGATTTTGTATCGATACGTCTACCCAAGATAAGTATCTTGGAATTGTTATGCCTCACTTCTCTGGTAAACACCCTCAGAACATGTTGGGAACATTTTATTGCTCAAGGAAGGATAAGTGCTATCTGCGAAGTGGCAGAGGGCGCGTTCCACTGGCCACGGCTATAAATATGCGGGCATTTGAGATCGGTTTCCATCTCAGTGATCTGCATGAGCAGAATGTAATCGTGGACAGCAATGGGCGGCCTTGGCCTATTGATTTTGGTAGCCACTCAATACAAGCCTTCAAGAATTTTGGTGGGCTGGCAAAAGAGTATTCCTGGGCAATGGAGAATTTTAAAAAGCACTATCACCAAACCGTAAAAGGAAAGGTGTATTAGATATGAAAGAATCTAGAAAAAATAGTCTAAAACCAATTTCCCAGCAAGATGGATGGAGTTGTGTTCCCGTCGCTCTCTACAATCTATTGATTCTCCTTGGGAGGCCTGTTCCGCTAAAAGTTTTAAAACGCCAGTGCCGACTCAGTAAACGCTTTGGTACATTCAGAAACTATTTCTTTGAGGCCGCTGAAAAGAACAACATTCTTTTAAAAGAAACTAAATTTACTGAAGACACAAAGAACACATACTTCATCAGCGTGCCCATCAAAGGTAAAGGCAAAATTGGCGGGCATATGATCCTTGTTCACAAAGGTTTTGTCTACAACGTGAACGGCAGAGGATGGCCGACAAAGCACAAGACTGATTGGGTTCTTCGTAGCCTAATCAAAGCCTCGTTTCGAAATCGAAAAACTCAAGTATGGAGGGTTGTATGACCTTAAAGAAAGCCACCATTAAAAACAAGATTTACAAAGATCTCAACGTCCTGATTGCAAAAGAGTTGATGGGTTGGAAAGAAATTCAAGCTCCTCAATATGATTTTGATGGTCCACTCCCAGAACAAGGAAAAGTTCTTGTGCCGCCAGGATTCGATGAAGAAACGTATCAATGGCCAAATCGCGGAGTGGTCCCATATTCGTTCTTTGTCACTCAGGAATATTCTAAGGATATGAATATGGCGATGCAGGTGGTAGCAGCAATGAAATCAAGCGGGTTTGAATTCATGCTCATCACCGGGACATGTGAGAAGCGTGGGTTAATTTACACGGCTTCGTTTCTGAAGAATCAAAGGGGAGGAAAGGTAACGAAGACTGGAACTTCCACGCAGGCTTCGGTGGCAATTTGCTTGGCTGCGGTTGGCCTAAGAACTCTCTTAAAACGACAAAGTCAAAGGTTCAACGAAGAGCTCAGCAAGTAGGGTTCAATATAAAGAATCATATCATTTGATATGAAAAAGTATATTAGCACTGTTCACAAGGAAAAGCGAAGTGAGGAAGAATGAACAAAAAGCAGCTGATCAAAAAAGTATCTGAGGAAACTGGCCTGTCGGTAAAGGACGTGACAAAGATGCTTGATAAGACACTACAGATTATCACCACGGCAGTTCGCAAGGGGGATGATCCTACCATCACTAACTTTGGAAGATTCACCAAGGTGAAGCGCGGAGCTCGCACTGTGGTGAATCCGAAGACTAAAAAAGCGATGAAGATCCCCGCGAGATGGTATCTCCGGTTCCAATCCGCAAAGAGCCTGAAGAATTCAATCGATAAGAGAATTGATTGGAATCACTGGTAAGGACTTAATGAATAAATCAGAACTGATCACCATTATTTGTTCAAAGCTTGGAGTGGAAACACTCCAAGAATCACCATTGGAGATCAGAGATTCTTTCGGTAACCATGCCAGTGGCCCTTTTGCAGAAATGGTTAAAGAGAGATTTATCTCCGGCGCTATGCGGGCGTTCCTTGTTTACAAAGAGACGGAACGACAGAGAGCCATGTATCGAGACACTCAATGGGGCCACGTTGATCTGACCGAGTCAGAGTATCAACAGTGGGTATCAAATCCCTCCACATTTAGGCACCCATCAATTCTCGAAGCTATCGCAAAAGTGGAGAATCCCGATTTCTGGGAAATGACCATTCAGTTAATGGCGGCTGAATAAAAGGATTTGATTTACGGGCAGACCTCTCAAAAGAAATCGCGAAACTCATTGAAGTGGGGGAGATTTCTCAGTCATGAACCAACTAAATCAGGTCGTTAAAAGCAATGTCGCTATATCGGAAACGGTAGCTTCAGCTTCCAAAAGTGTGGCCGAAGAAGGCCGAGAACCTTAAGGACTATCCGAAAAGTTGAAGATTTTGATCAACAAAAAGTGACAAGATTCGATAAAAATAAAGGGGTCGTTTCGCTGAAAGAGGCGCATTTTGTGGTTCGAAAAAACGATACTTAGGCTTCAAAATAAGTTACATTTCTTCATCTTCAACTCGAATTACATGTTTGATTATACCTGGCGGAAACAGAGTTTCCGAAAAAACATCTCGAGTTTATATCCTGCTTTTTGAATTAGGGCGGAAAATTAGGAAAGTCCCCATACCCAATTCCACCCTCAAAGTACCTTTTTGGAATATGAAGTGCCTATGTGTATAGTGAGATTACTGCTCATATATTGGCGACGTTTGCCAATAATATGTCCGGCGATTTTTCGCGGAAATTTCGCGGATTTTTTGTAAGAATTTTGGGATCGAAAATGGGTGCGCAGGAGAGCCGCCTTGAGTGGCGGATAGGGGTGAAAATTATTAGATTTTGGTATCTTGTATTCGATCAATATGTAGCGGGATTGGTTAATTTTGGTATTCAATTTTTTAAGGTCACTGTGGGTGTTTGATGGTGATTATGTATATGTTTTGGTAGATTTTTGATAAAATGTTGTAGTTTTGGCTGATTTTATGGGTTGTTGATATTGCACGTTCTGGGTGATTTTTAAGTCGCTTAAAACGCACTTAATAACCACAAATAATCGATAATGATCGATATCAATTCGATATCGGTTTGTCATTCAAGCTGGCTTAATATTCTTCCGTGAAATTCACGCGTCCCATTTAATAAATGAATGTGCTTCAGTAAGGTAAAAATGTTTTTCGTGAGCTTGAAATTAGAACCATCTGGCCCCTTCTCATTTACCGTGGTCGACCCATTTATAGATCATGGCAAACAAAAAGACCCTCAAAAAAATCAAAGAACTTACCCACGAATTCATTCCTACGGCATGGAGTCACCTAACCAATATGACCACCAAGGAACTGGCAAGCCTGTCGTTCATGAAGTGGACAGCGACCTCACTTAAACAGTTCGACAGTAAAATCAAGCTTGCCATGTTGAGCGAAGACTACCAAGAAAAGGTGTCCGTGGCTGTTGAAGTGACCATGGATAATGGGGCATCAATCAACTACCTTTTCGTTCCGGAAGAACACTCCCTGTTCTCCCTAGCAGAAGACTTACGGATTAGTTGGGGTCCTAAGCTTCGTACTTCCAAGAACACAGAGTTCTCAATCTCCCATATTGAAGACATGCCTTGGACCCAAGAACAGTTGGTGGACCTTCTGGCAAGTCTCGTCGATCTATCCAGGTGGACCCAACCAGAATTCAAAAAGATCAAGTCATCCGGAGTTGTCCCGGCTTCCGCTTCTTATTCATTCAACGCGGACCTCCCCGCTGATGTCATAAATTCGATTATGGCAAAAGCATCGCACAAGGCCGTGGCTCAAAATTATGCCAGAAGACTTTCAAGTCTCCCATACAGTCACTTGAATTCAGCGGACCTGGTAAACGAAGCGATCAAAGCCACCTCCGACATCCCTGGTTGTGAAGTTACCCACTACACGGTCGACATGCTCAAAGATCTGGGTGCTGGGGCTTTCTGCGCGGTCGTACAAGGAACGAAAGATCCTCAAGGTGGGATTGTTGTGGTCAAACGCCGCACGAACAAAACTAAACCCATTGTGTTGGTAGGGAAGGGCATCACCTTCGATACTGGTGGCCTTAACTTAAAGACGGACGGAGGACTTACCGGAATGCACCGAGATATGACGGGCGCAGCGGTAACACTCGGTTTATTCAAAGAGTTATGTTACGCACGTCCCGATCTCGATCTTTCCCTATATTTAGCCATCGGGGAGAACATGATCAGTGAAAAATCCTTCCTCCCCGGAGATGTCGTGGAGGCCATGAATGGCAAAACCATTGAGATTGACGATACGGACGCGGAGGGAAGACTCGTTCTTTACGACACACTTTTACTTGCGGAACGCGAAATCTTATCCAAGAAAGCGGTTGTAATCACCGTGGCTACCCTTACGGGATCGTGCGTGGATGTGGCGGGGCCGAGGCGGGCGGTTGTGGCCACGAATCGCGAAAAACTTTGGGAAGTCCTTTATGCCGTCGGAAAGAAGAGTGCTGAGCGTGTAGTTCCAGTTCCTATTGATGATGAATTCGAGGACGAACTTAAAACAAGTCTCATCGCTGATAGTACACAGAATACCGGACACTCAGCTGAGCACTGTTACGCAGCTGCCTTCTTAGCTTCGGCGGTTAATGAGGAAAAGACATTCATCCACCTGGATATTGGTGGCACGGAGTTCGCGGCGGACGGACTTGGCCTTGTTAATACGGCGGTTACTGGGTTTGGTTGTAGGTTCCTTTATCAACTTATTGATGAAGAGCTGTCTCCCTTGACAGTAAAGAAATTAAAAAAGGATCACCATGAAAAATAATGCATTCGGTGTGATTGGACCAAATCCAAGCTTCTTTGATATGTGCTCCAGTGCAATCATTCTCGCTAAGGGTGAAAACAGATATGAATTATAACTTTTTGTGAAGCATTGGGACTTCCTGTAATTACTGTTTTCTAGACTCCTCCCATTTATATCGAATGAAAATCATTCTGTTAAATGACCAACATTACGGCTGCTCTGGTACTCGAAGCGTGAAAATCCACGAACAATTCATTAGTCTTCTCGCGGATAAAATTGTGTTCCACGGTGTTGAGTTGATTTTGGTTGCAGGGGATACCGGAACAACCAAGCAAGATGACTTGGAGAAGTTCTTTAAGCTCCTTAGATCAAAGGTCTCCATTCCCGTACTTATAGTGTTTGGAAACCATTGTTATTGGGACGAAAATCCTCCACATCCATTGAAAGCACCTCGAACATACCATCAACTCAGGGAACTTCATGATGAACTATGCCGAGAATTCGATCTTCACTACCTGGAAAATGGCCCATTTAAGCTGCGAAATATCCAGTTCAGTGGCTATGATGGATGGTATCGATCAATCAATCCTGTAACAAACGATGTCGACTCCCCAACTCACGCTTACATGAGAAGGACAATCGAAGGTGTCCCAACTCATTTGTATTTGAATGCTAGAGCACACAAGGAGTGTGAGAGAGTATTAAATGAGGCCTCTCCGGTAATGGTTAACGTGTGCGTTTCGCACTTTGATTCTACAACGACGGAGCAACTTTCTCATGGATTGGATGGTTATGATCCGCGCCGTGGGGATAATCGACACCTTCAGGCACTAAGTGAATTGTATGACTTCATTTTCTACGGCCATACACACCGTGCAATAGATGAGAAATTTGGGAAGGCTCGTATCCTTTCATCGGGCAGTGATTACCTACATCCTGTTGGACTTGTGGTGAACATTCCGGAATCTCCGGATGGTTGCCGTGCAGATGAATCTCCGGTGATTGAGCGGTTTCACTTATCTTGGACCAAACGCACATCAGACCATTATTGACTACCTCATTATTGGCATCACCCCTATTTACCGGGAGTAGAAGAATTTGCCCTGATTTATGAAGGAGAAAACCATGAGCAAAAGTACAACTTACAAAATGAGAGCTGAGTGTCGTACTGACGTTAGTAGAATGATGAGTGTTGTCCAATTCTCCGATCTAAATATTAAGCCTATTACAATTGATGGAAGAGAATTCCCAGACGTTGAAGTTACATTTGATTCAAAAATGGATCTGAAGGAAATCATCAGCAAGCTGAATAAAATTCCAGATGGTCACGTCATGGCCGAATCAATAAATTTCCTTGAGCATTACGACGGGACGAGAAGGGATCTATAATAGACTTCATCATCGTTTGTTTGGAATAAAGGAGCATTTGTGATTCAAATCAAAGTTGCCAAGATCGATAAAAATTCCGGCATGTGCGAAGGGACAACTGAAGATGGTCGTTTAGTTACCTTTAGCCAATACAAAATTCAAGACGGTGATCGCACTCAGTCGACCATCTATAAATTGCAGCCGGGAGTAATTCTTTACGCCGATTCAAAGAATTTGGACACTGGAGTTGTAGGTGGATACCTATACACTTCCCCTCTGGAAAAAATGAATATCACACTTTCTATTTTGAGAGACCTCTATTCGATAGATCGCGAACAACCTCTTATTGGCGACTGGGTGATCGATGAAGATCGCAAAATGAAGAGGTTAAGGCATTATACAGATGGCACACTTCAGTTGGTCGTTGGTTCGTTCCACTTTTGCCCAACAGATGAAGAAGAGCGAGAGCCATCAGTTACACTCTCAGCAGGCGTTCCAGACTATGAAAAGCGGTCGGTGTTGATCGATACCGGGAAAATGGCACTTGCTGAATTTTGGACTTTTAAAGACTTCGATGTGAAGGCTGAAAATCGAGTGAACATCGAGGTCCCTGTAAAGATTTGGAAGATTAGATCGTGAGTAATGCATCAGACTACAAACTAATTCTAATAACTCCTACCCTTTCTGGGAGGGTTATAGTTGTCGAAAATCAGTACTTTAAGGATCGTTTTAGAGAAAGTGCAAACCAACTAAAACGAATCATCGAAAAACATTCTGGACGAAAGCGGCGGACTAACAATACAGAATTATGATCATTTCTGCTCTAGTCCCTATTTATTTGTTAGTAGAAAAACGGAGGAAAAATGAAAGCTGTGTCTATGGCTATACTGTCTTTAGTGAATACTGAATTGATAAAAGAGAATTTGGTTCTGATTGTCTCTGATGTCATTGAAGATGAGCGCGGCCACACAATTATCTCCAATTACAGAATCACAAATCCTGATTTAGTAAAGCCCCACTATCGCTATTTCTTCATGAGAAATCTAAAACTCGCCCTGAAACTTCCGGTAGCCAACTCAGACAGGAGTCTCGTTGGCGTGATTGAGAATGGCGAAGTGAAAGCATATATCAATTTCAACGTCCTCGGTGAGTGCTTGTCCCTAGAGGTAAGGTGTTATCCACTACAAGTTCATGATGAGGAGCTGCCTAAGAAAGAGATTGAACAATATTGCAGAACGATCTCTGATATCGCAAAAACAATACTTGTTGTCGGAAATGGAATGGATAGTCTAATTTGGAGCGCAAGCCAGCTGAATACTCAAGATGTCTTAAATTCTTACGGCTTTCTTATTAAGATGAATGAGAAATTGAACGCAGCTGCCATGTTCAATCGAATCACAAGGCATTCACTCAGTGATCAAAGCGACGCTGCATCGTTTTATGTTCTGAATTCGAAAATTAGTTCGTTGGAACGAACTCCAAATGGAATCACTGTCGAATTAGAAAAGTAAACCACTCCGACGATCTTCAATTAGTAGCGCAGCGATTCTCCATTTTAATAAAGGATTACTATGACCATAACAACTGTTTCCATCATCATTCTTACAGTCGCATATTTCATATCCGGCGAGATCGTTTGTAAAAAAGTTTTGTTGAAAAAACTTCTTAGAATGAATGCGCCCGATCACATCAAGAAAAGACTCCATCACCTAGTAGAGAAATTCTCTCCAATTAAAGAGTTCTTCAAGATCACAAAAAGAATCTTTCTTGAACATGGGGAGGCTATCATAAGAGGGGTCCTTGGGGTGATCATTGGGGCCGGATACTTGACTTTGAGGGTTCTGTATCTTCTGTTCTGGCCAATTCATCTATTCGGCGCGATTTTATCTCTTCGTCGTGCAGAGAAGGAATACGCAAAGAAAAGCGACCATCCTGCTGAAGAATAGCTCCAGACCATCATAATCTAGCTTCAAATGATCTATAGAACCCAATCGGTCTGGCTGAAGAAGTCACTTTCAGCCACCTTTTCATTGTACAAGAATCGTTCTAAACCCTTGTTTTTGCCCCAGAATGAGAATCTTCACCTCATAACAAAAAGTGTTGCTGGTTTTTGAACTCTCCCCATTTAAAGAGGTGAGGACCCTGGAGGTAACCCATGAAACCTGCAAATACACGTTGGCATTCGATTTTAAAGCTTTCCGTGGTGATGCTTGCTACAGCGTTTGTGCTTACATCTTGCACTGCCGGAGATGAAGATAAATGCTCCGGCGTGAACAGTTTTGACCCAGTTTGCGGTGGAAAAGACATCGTTGATCCAAACATTCTAAACATCAACTACGCTGAGTCGAAGTATTTTGATGAAAATACGAACGAGTGGTCTTCGATTCGCAAAACAGATCTCGAAGAAACCATCCTTTACAAAGACATTCAGATTTATCCGCCAGTAGCAACCGCAACTCTCGATACGACTTTGGCCAACATCAAGCTGACCGAAGAAGGGGCGGCTAACGATGACCAAAAAAATCGCGCTTTCTATATCAAGCTTGAAGCGAAAGATGGTGTTTCTTATTTGTGCTCTTACAAAAAAACTAAGAATGGCACTGTCGTAGCGACAACTGATTGTACATTCAGTAAGATGGGCAATTACGCGTATCTCCCCTTCATCAACAACAAATTTAACGGAAAAGTTTACGACGCAGGCGACCGCCTTGGTGACACGTTCGTAAATGAAATTACGATTGTCGCTCAGTACTCAGCAACACGCTCCTCATCTAAAACAATCAAGTTCAATTCAATAATTTCAGCTTCAAACACTGCTTATGTGATCGCTATGAGTGAGGCAATGCTTGATTTCTCAATTGAAAATCGTTGGGCTAAATACCACAAAAAGGTATCAAACAATAACGTAACCAATGACAACCTGGATCTTTTCAAACTTTCAGATAAGAAGGGTGCTGTTTCAAATCCAAATATCGACCTGCGTGTAATCTTTAAAGAAAGTCCACGCATCACAATCGAGCAGGAAGTGTTCATGGAAGTTCCTATCGATATGAACAAGTACGCTTCCTCTAAAGAGATTTCACCTCTTCGTGGATTTGAGTTCCGTCAGCACTTGATCTCAGTGAACTCTCAAGTAGATTTCATGCACAAAATCACAGTTGGCGGATATGACTTGGTTAACAGCGGCTTAGAGTGGAAACGTGAAAGCTTCCCATCAGCGGTCCCATTGGACGTTCGTGTAGTGGCAAATTTGACCCAGAATGCACTTTACACAAATCCTCATTCAACAACTCTTCTCCAGCCTCTGAAGCCAAGCTGCGTTCTTGAAAAGAACTTAGCTTTTGATCCGGTAAAAGAGGATGAAGACAAGGTTAAGAATGCAAATCTCGGTAAATGGCAGGGTACATGTCAGATCGACCAAAACAGAACCGTCGTGGTTGACGAGCCGAATTCCTCTTCTAATACCGTTCTTTTGAAGGATAGTTGGTACAATGCATTTGATTACATTCCCCTTCGTTCTAACAAGAATGCTATTGGATCGATGTACGGTGTAAAGAAGATCACTTTCAAGGTGCAAGCCTGCTTTAAGGTTCAAACTCGTGCCGACAATGACAACTCTGAATTCAGCTGGGCAAGTGTCTCTTCAGGTGGATCCAATTGTGGCGACAGTACAAGTTCATCTGACTGGGTTTATGTGAACTACAGCAAAACATACTCACTCACGAATGATCTTGAGAAGTACGGTAACGATCCGGAGCTTAAGAATCTTCTGGATAAGCTCCGCGTTGCATACCCCGTTAATGACTCAGCCATCAAGTTCAATGGTGAAGTCCTAAACGGCGACCAAGTAAAACACATCTACTAATCCTAATATCTAAAGCTCCCCATGAAGGGGAGCAATTCTGTCAGCTGAAAACAGGAGGTTTTTATGAACAGCATTCCAACTATGGCAAATGGTGACGACGCAAGAAAAGCGCTTAAGAGATTACAAGAGCGCGGCAACCTCAATGACTCTAAAGGTCTCCTGAAACAAGACGCCGCAATCATTGAAATGAGAAATCAAAGCTTCGACGACGTTGCAAACGAAATCAAGGATCTATCAGAACAGGATTGGGAAACATTCGTTAAATACAATTTATTGTAAGGAGGTAATTCGACCCTGTGGACATTCAAACAAAGAGTCTGTTGGCGATAACTTTGACGTTCTTTTCAATGTTGTATCTCTTTATGCGAGATATGAATGAAATGTTTTTGTTTCCTCAACAAACCACTGCCTCCATTAATCAGGTTGAAGAACACATCGTCGCTAAGATTACTAATGAGAGACGAATAGGAGCCATCTCTAAATCTACAATTCAGGAAAAGAAAGTTGAAAAACGGCATGTTGCTGAAGCTCCATCGTACCAGGAGAATCCTGCCTGCTTGATGCCTGATGATATCGTCACATGTCTAGTGGACAATCGCTTAGCTACAACATGTCTTCTTGAAAGTGATTCGTTTAGCTTAAATGATCTTTACCCTCATTCAGAAATTTATCCAGACAGAGAAAAGTATGAGTCTCTTCAATTGATTAGCGACAATCTAATGCGTGGTCAAAAGATCGCTGAAGAGGAAGAGCAAGATGAATACTTATTTCTCAAGCGGCGATCAGCCGTAATCTGTGTGACATTCAGAGATCAATGTATTGACGCTGAAAAAAGCAAACTTGTTCGTTTTGGGGAGCCTGAATTCTTCAATCTTTTGAGTGTATTCACACCATCTGAATTATCTGACTACATTCAGTTAAGGTCGAGTCAAGAATCGCATCTTGGCTGCCAGCCAGTATATGTGGGCTCTGACGATCCAGAAATGATTTACAGGGCCATAGAAGATCTAGAAAAAGCTCAATCACAAACCCCAAACCATACAGGAGGCACGTATCATGAAGACAGAAAAGATTTTCCTTAGATCTGGTTCAACAATCAATGTCCCGTCAACGGCCTACGCGCGACAAGTTCGAAAACTCGAACGGGAAGGTGCGACCACCTCCGATGCGCAAGGTATGGCAGATCTTCATTTCATCAAAAAGTTTATGGCTCGAGTGAAGGAATTCTCTGAGAAGAATCATGAGGAATTAATGGTTCTAAGAAAAGCAGTAGATTCGTTTCATAAGGTAAATGCTGAAGCGGCACCAAAAGTGAGTCAGTCAATGCTCGAAGTATCTCAAGGTATTGGAGACGCCAGTTCAATCGAGAATGTAGTCACAGCTATTCAACTAATGATTAAGTACGATATTGAAGTGGTTGGCCACACTATTGATGAACTAAAACACTGTTCAGATAAACTACTCGCTTTGTGCGACCTATCGTCAAAGTAAAAGAGGAGCTCGTATGCTTAAAATGATCATGTTATTGTTTTCATTCTTCCTGTCAGCTTGCGGTGTTTACAATCTGGAAATCAGTAAATTACGACCCGACAAGGAGCCGGATCCGAAAGTGTTCGACAATCTTCTTCCAAATAAGGTGGTACGGAATGACCTGTCGAGCCCATCAATTACCAATATTCGCAACCTTACTGGTACTCCTTTAAGCGCTGGGGATCACAATGAGACGGGAGGGTTTGTTGTTGATGCGAACTGTACTGCAACTGGCGGTGCCGTTTTTGTGGTTACAATGTTAAAGTCGCCGGGCGCTCCGGATCCCGTGAAATTATCCGTTCAATCAGCCCCATGCGACACTTCTGGCTCAGTTAATCAGATCATTAACATGAATCATGGGGAGTTTGGTGAACTTCTTCTTAAGGTGACTCAGGAGAGATCATCAGGTTCAGAAGATATTTCCCCATATGAAACTTCAATAACCATGATCTCATCACTGCCACTTCCAACTGTGATTTCTATTGTTCCTAACCTTGCTGAGCCAAATGGCGGAATCAATATTACAATAGGCTGTAAAGAAGGTGAAAAGTACGTTTTAGATAGCAGCCTCATGTTCCTAGGTGAAGATCCGGAACCGAAGGTCTGCCCAGCTTCTAATATCATTGTTTGGACAGTTCCTCCTTCATCTATTTCTCTTACTGATACTGCGATTTTTGATTTTATCCCGCTCGACAGAAATGATAGCCCTTTTCCTCATCGTGCAATGAGCAGAAGTATGCCAGAAGTACTCGCGCCACCAGTACTTACGACAGCTTCTCTTGGCGGGCCCGGAAACTTAGATGTAACTGGGCAATGTAAACCAAACACTCCGGTGGAATTATTGGTTACTGAACCAGGAGGTGGAACAAAAACGAGCATGAGAGTGAATTGCTCACCTGATGGTGTTATGGCTATTTCATTTCCTCCTGGAGGATACGATCCTGCAAGTGCAGTTCAGGTAATGCATTATTTGGACGCAAGTGGAATCCGCAGTCAGTTAAGCAATTCTGTTCTAATAAATTAACAAGGAGAACCTATGTTGACAGCTCAAAAAGATATTCTAGATCTCGCCACTTATTCAACAGACGATTCGGAACGTGACGATTTTATCGAACACCGTTGTGCCACCGATGAGGAAGTTGAGATCGTTAATCACAACCATCTTAAAGAAAAGATCACACCAGAAGCTCGTGTCCTTTTCGAACGAGAGAAGAACAATCATCAATATGCACTCGGAAAGTTGGTTGCTGATTGGACCGTCAGAAACATGTGATATTTTTTGTTGACGATCACTTTTGCTAAAAGTAGCTTTATTTGTGAACAAGGAGGAATCCATGGCAAAGAAAGCTGCGAAAAAAGCTACGAAAAAGGTCGCTAAGAAAGCTACAAAGAAAGTAGCAAAAAAGAAAGCCGCTAAGAAAGCGTAAGTTTTTTAGATGGTAAAGGGGAGGGTAGAAATACTCTCCCCTTTTTTATTGATTTGACTCATCCAGTGGAATCGCCTCAATCCTTTCGGAAGTTGCATTTCTATCGATTGGGCTAACATCCCCATGCTCTGCAATTTCTTTTGCCTCATTTTCGCTTTCTGCATCTATATGATAGGAATACTCAACCGTTTCAGTTATTTTAACCAAGAATTTTCTTTTCATCTCAAGGACCTACTTTTTCTTATTTCTATCTCTTCTGTCCCGGACATACGGAAGGTGTTTTTTAAGAATTTCGATGTCGTACTCCGATACGCCATAATCTTTTAAATCCGAAACTGTATATACGCCCATGGCTTCAATGGCCTCTTCCGCTGCGATTCCGATATCATGACCTCGATCCATGCTTGCCACAGCAGCAAAATAACCCTGAACCCAGGATTTGTCTCGGAGCTTCTTTTCTCTGTCTTTACTCTTTTGAGTTCCTTTACGAGTTGAAGTTGATTGTTTCACGGAACTATTTTCCATAACTCCTTTAACTCCTTCTTTTGAATATGACAGATATCTATCGTAGATAGCGACTGATTCGGGTTTATTGCAATTAGCGAAAGAGAAATCACATCCACAGTGAACACCTTTGCAACTTCTGCAATACTTTTTACTCCCATAACAAGCTTTACAAGTAGCCATTTGTCCCTCGTTACTATGCCGGAATTTTCTCTTCCTGTTTCGTCTCTTTCAAGCTATCTGGAAGCCAATCAGGCCTAATCGCACGCAAACGATCACAGAACTCTTGGTCAAAGCTTTTAGCTCTCAGATATTGGTAAAGTCTTTTTGCCATTTTATTTTCTTCCACATCAGACTTAGAATTTTTTGGTTTCGGCGCCCCTGATGCCGCCAACTTTAACAGCTCTTCTTGTCTGTGCTCTTTAGAATACCTATAGCAAACCCCAATCCAATCAGGCCTGAGTGATTGAATCTTTTCTCTGAAGTCTTTGTCAAATACTCTTGAGCCTTTGCTCATATAGTTATTGAGAGCAATACCAAGCGGTGACTTAAAGTGAGGTTTTGGCTTTCCCTCGCTGGCCATAGATAACAATTCGGTTTGGTTCTGAAGCTTTCTATCCGGAGAACTCTTTTGCCCGATTCTGCCGACAAATTGGGGATTGATCTTCTTGATCTGTTTGGCAAATTCTTTATCGTAAAAGGGGCTGCGAGGATTTAGGTATCGCGTAAGAGAGGCATGAAGTGATGATTTCCTTTTAGGTGTCGATGCACCGGATCTAGCCATTTCAAGGAGAATGGTTCTATTGTCTTGTTTTTTTACGGACTCGAACCATTTCGGAGCTAAGGTCATTAGGTGATTTGTGAGATATTCATCGTAGTGTTTACCTGGTGTGGTATATCTTCGGAATGACCGTCGATCAAGATCGGTAGTCAAATCCTTACCATCCATAGCTAAGTATACGAGAGAGTCTTTCGCTGCTTGGCTGATGTTTTCTGCAAACCAATATGGATTAGCTTCTTCAATTTTATCTCTAAATTCTGGATATTTCAGTATCCCTACTAAGATATTCCCGAGCTTACGCTCGTTGACATCAGAGCAATTTGATCTCGGACGAGAATCGCCATTACGAGCCATCTTAAGGAATCGCTCAAAGCGAATTCTCTTCTTCTCATTAATCGATTGACCTTTTGATGATCTTTGGATTTCTTTATAAATTTCAAGATAATATGGAGAGATAGATTTTGCATTCATGATGCCTCCTTATTCGACGGCCATACATTCTTGAGTGTTCTTTTCTCATCAAGATGTGCATAGTGATCGATAATTTTCACTGAAATGTGCATGATCTTGGCGATCTTTTCTCGAGATAGTTCAGCCACGAAAAGATAGTAAGAAATCATGGAATGGCGCCAAGAGTGATTGCAGATACCAATAATATTAAATGTGCGTTTTAATTTTTTGAAAATTCCATCTCTTGTATAGTCAAATAATGGCCCAACTTTGGAATTGATGTAATCCAGAACGAACTGCTGAGCTATCGGGTGAATGAGAATCATTCTTCCATCTTTTCTGCGCTTCTTGAGAACGTCAGATTCAGCGAAAAGATGTCCGTCTTCGGTAAAAAAGTCTTTCTTTGTAAGCAATAATGCCTCTGAAATTCTAAGGCCGCCACAAATCATAACCACAATCAGGACTCGGAACTGTCGATCTAAGGTTGATTCTGCAATCCACATCTTCATGAATTCTTCGAATTTCTCCCCAATCAGAATGGAAATCTTCTTATCGCTATTTAAGCGATTGACGAGAGTGAAGAAGCCGGAATACTTCTTGGAAATATCATTCTCCATCATCATTCTCTTTTTCTGTGTATCTCGACGTTAGTTTTTCATATCTATCCCAGTACTCAGACTCGTTCACGAGCATGGGATTTGGTCCGGCACATGAAAGTAAATCCAAAGCTTCTTTAAGATCTGTTGCCATTTGTGAATCTACTACTGGCTCTTTTGTCTGTTTTTGGGACTGGTATTCGAGAAACTTTGCTTCGTGTTCGGGAATTCCAGTAACTTCTGAACAAAGTGGCTCAGAATCAAGTGTTTCCCTTAGCTCTTCCTCACCATAAATCTCGAACCAACATTCGCTCTCAGCATGATAGATAAGAAATCGTTCTTTACTCATGATTCACCCTCTTTCAATGTCGGGAAGATTCACCCAAATCACACAACCTTGCTTATGGTGATAATCTTTAGGTTCACGGAAATTCACCGGGTTTGACAGGATCCAAGCGTGTGGTTGTTTGTATTTCATTTCTCTACTAGCTGGAACGCAGTGCTTGTCGCGATTTTCTTCAAAATCCTGCGGTGTTAGGATTCGGGAGTCATCAATCACAACGGTCCCAATCCATTTCCCTTCACAAACGACACCTACCGTGCCGCGAATGTTGGTATTTGAAGACCTAATTTCCCACGTCTTCTTTCCTGAGAGAATTAGATCTGCCCAAGGTTGGCGAACTATGAAGCCTTTCACTCTGAGGTCCTTTCGGCTACCATTGTAAAGGTATAGTGGCCATCATTAGAGAGTCCGCAAAATTTTGATGGGGGAGAGTGTCCTATGATGGTAATAACATTCCCAGGATAACAGCTTCTAATTCTTTCCAGAGCTTCAGGCTCAGAAATAAAATTTCCTTCCTGATAGAATGCTGTTCCAATCTTATCAAGATGATCATATGTGACTTCTAAAGGTTGGTGGATACGATACGCTTGAATTATGTGTTCGCAAGCTTCAAGTTCGCGCCCGTCGCCCATCCTTCCAAATCTTTGCCCACAGACTTTGCAGTTTCCGTACATACTACCCCACCTTTCTTTGAGGAATAGCTTCGAATGACGCTTCAAATGGGACACTTGCTGCGCTTAAAATCGACTGTCCAATTCTTTGGAAAACTGACACAAATGGAGGAACAATGATGGCCTGTCCAAGAACTTCATGTCCAAATGTAAGTCCAAGACCCACAACCAATGATTCATCAACACCTTTTGCTCGCGCGTGTTCAAGGACTGTTGGAATTCTCAGAAGATCTGGTTTATCCGGATGTTTAATAAATGTGCCTGTGCTTTGTCTTTTGGTAAGAGATTTCGTCAAAGTGTTAAACTTCGTTGAATCAGCATCAACGATATTCATTTTGAAACCCTTACCAGCAGCTTTGTCAGTAATTTCTTTCGCCTTCAGGTAGGACATTTCACTCCACATTGAGCTTTCATTCGGTACACTCTCCATGATGTCGCCGACACACATTTGTTGCACATTCTTAGGTGTGATTCCTTCAAAGGAGAAAGACATCCCCTGAGTCACTGCAACCATACAAAGTCTTTTTCGATGTTCGATCATGCCCCAATCAGCAGCATTAAGAATTTCCTCGTGAACTTCGTATCCAAGATCTTTCAATTGGGTCCGGATGATACTCATTGAAGCGGAGCTTTGATAAGGAATGACATTCTCAAGAACGATTACCGCAGGGTTTGTCTTGGCAATCACTGCGAGCCAAGAAACAACCAAATGCCCAACGTCTGGATGCGCCTCAGGGTGAACAATCTTATTCTTCGCGCGACCAGCAACACTAGCGCCCGAGCAAGGAATGCCAGCAACTAGCACCTCTACTTCTGGAATTCTGGACATAATGTCTGAATCAAATACGAATTCCTGCAAAGGGGACGTGATAAGGATCGTTTCAGGCCCATAGGAATAGTTTCTCTCAGCTGCATGTTCCATACAGTCAGAGCGGATTTCATTCACAAAGGCTGTTTTTGTGCGAATCCCGGCCTCTTTTAAGCCTTGATGGGTGGCTAGATCAAGTACGCCAATACCGGATGCGACAGATCCGATCATCAAACTTTCGCCACCGCGAATACGACTAATCATGCGCGACATGCGCTTCATAGCGCGTATTTGGGAAGCGACTGGCAAAATAGTGATAACACTATCTTCAATTATAACGCGAACTGATTGGAGGCCTTTGAAGACCTTCAAAATCTCTTTTGAGTTCAGATCAATGACGGGAATTTCCTGATTTGACTTTGAAGTTTTTTTGGATACGACGCGAGCGCCGTCCTTTGAAATTACCAATCGCAAAAGGCATTTTTCCTCATCGACAGTCACATCGTATTTAACTTGCGGAGTAAAGCCAGCTCGGCGAGGCTGAGCCCCTTCAAGCCAAATTCTTGGGGAACCACGGTGACTTCCAATCTTTTTGATTTCATACCCTTTAAGAGAATTCATCATCAAACTCCAGCCTTTTGATTAAATAGCCTTCGTTAGTATATCATTTATTATTGATTAACCGCGAGGCCAAATACCATATTTCCCACATTGATACATGGTAAATACGGTAATATAGGTAGTTCTTACACGAATTGTCGATCAAGGGAATTAGATATGGAGAGAACGATGTGGACGAGGCCCGAATCAAAAGAATGGCTGGAAAAGTGTTTCCCAGCCAAATTTAAGGGCTTTTAAGATTGAAGTGAGTCTGTGATCGCCAGAGTTGCGTAAATATCTGCGGAATCAAGCAGGCAACGATAGACATTGTAGAATCTTGAGTCTTTCAAGTTCAGTAGGGTCGCCATATAGTACTCCAATGGCATAACCACAAGGGGTGCAACAATTCTTTCGCCTTCCACGATGTATTTGCCATCGTTCTTGGTTATGATCTTGATGTTTGCAGTAGCATCAGACATTTTTTGGATCTTTCCAAGAAGTCCAGTGCGATTAAGAATTCTCATGCCAACCTTTGCATTATCCCTCGTTAAAATGTCAGCTACGACAGCCATGTTTGCTTCAAACTCGTGTGCATTCTTTGATGTTCTGATCAGATTTTCGGCCTCGGTTATCTTCATACTATTCATTCCCTCTTTCTCGACTTCAAATTGTTATTCTGATGCTTTTACAAATTTGGAGAACTTCAACGAAAGTTTTTCGTAGGCATACTTTGCTCTCTTTTCTGCTGATTTTAGCATCTTGATCGCCTCCGTCTGTTCTGAGTCAGACATCAGGGAGCCCTTGATGGCAAGCTCCACTTGAGGGGATAGTTTCAGGAAATCCTCTAGTGCGTGAATGTTGCGTTTATATCCGGTGTTGATCTCTCCTTCCATATCGAAATTCGCAAGTATGGCATTTCCGACAGCATCGTTAAGCGCTCTTCTCACGTCAGTTTTCACTGGAGTTGCAGTTGTTTCCTTTCCTGGTTCACCTCCAATAAGATCCAACGTAAAGGAAAAATCTCGAATGGCCGCGACCACTGAAGTTCTTTCATCTGCTGAAATTTGAAGAGCATCAAATGAAACCTCGGAAGATTGTTCTACGGATCCACTTGCCATTGCTGAGTCAAAGTTCGCTACCAGGTTTGGTCCTTGCTTTGCAACAACTCCCATAACAGCGACAACAGCCGCTGTGGCAGCGATTGGTTTAACAACATCAATCAGTGTCAATTTGCCCGTATCGACAGAGTATCCTTCATCTTTTTTTACGATTCTGTATCGTAGCTTTGTTCCAGACATGTGAACTTTCAGTTTCTCAGCTACTCCAGTCGCGTAACAAATCTCTTTACCAGCGATTCGCCTATCAAGTCTGATAGCACTTTCATTAACGAACGAGGCGTTTCCTCTTGAAGGGTCGAATTCCGTTCTATCTAAACAACTCTCGGCAATTTTAATGAGATTGATATCCTTCCTTTCGATGAGCTCACTTTCAAAGGTACGATCAAGAAGTTGTTTAAAGTATCCATGTGGCCACAAAAGGATGATTTCATCAAAGCGATTTATTCCAAAAACACCTTCGTTTGTTGGGATAACCTTCACTACTTCCAAAACTTCTTGAGAATTCGATTTGGCGATTTCAAAAGCTTCATGATTTTGTTTTTTAAGAATTTTTAGAAGCTTTGCTTTTTTGGGAGATGAAATCCAAGATTCCACGGCTCGCTTTCGCCACGGCTCTTTATCTACTTGATCCTTCGAGCGCGCATACTCCAGGACATTGTTAAGATGTTCTGCCAGAAAGATACTTTGTTCAGGTTTTAGACCATCACCCTGTAAAGAGTTGAGAATCTTTTCGTAACCATCCACACCATCTTTCATGAATAACCTCCGGTTCGACCCAAGAGATAAATAGGGAAGTGGCGTAAAATGATGAAATTTCGTGATTTTCCTGACTTTGCGATCTTAGCGGTGCTCGCTGCGTCAAATGCGTACCCACTTTGTTCAAAAAACCACAGCCAAGATCAAAATTTTGCGGTATTGATCGGTTGAATCGAACATGAAAGCACTGTGATACCTATGAACAAGAGACATTTGCCCGATGTAGCCAATGAAACTCACCATGAAAATTACGCCCCTATTGACTGGGTAGGAATGGGCTCAATTGAGCTCCCAATAATGCTTCGTCAATCCGATGGGATCTACAGAATTCCAGCTCGCGTAGACGCCAAAGTAAGCTTAGATAAAACTCCGTCGCGCGGAATTCATATGTCTCGTCTCTATTTGATTACCCAAGAAATTTTATCGAAGAATGAAATTTCATTAAGTCTTCTTGGTAAAGTAACTGACGATTTTCTAAGTACTCATGAAGACTTGTCCACACAAGCCTTAGTTCAAGTTCAGTTCGAGTCTCCGCTCTTACGAAAGGCTTTAAAGAGTTCAAACCAAGCATGGCGTTCATATCCAGTAATCCTTTCCTCATTTAATAAAGAAAGGGAGAAGAGTTATTTCGTAGAAGCAGTAGTGACGTATTCAAGCACTTGCCCTGCTTCAGCAGCTTTATCTCGCCAACTGATTCAGGATGGGTTTAAACAACAGTTTGAAAATCACTCTTTAGATTATGATGTTATTCACTCTTGGTTAGGAACAACAAGGGGAATTGTTGCGACACCTCATGCTCAAAGAAGTTTCGCTCGTGTAAAAGTAGAAGTAAGTTCTAAATTCAACTACTCAGATTTGATTGATATGGTCGAAGAAGCTTTGCAAACTGCCGTTCAAGGAGCTGTAAAAAGAGAAGATGAACAAGAGTTCGCCCTTCGCAACGGACAGAATCTGATGTTTTGTGAGGATGCCGCTCGTCGTGTAAAGAAATCACTGGACGGGAATTTGGAAATCATAGACTACGTGGCTGAATTCAGCCACGTAGAAAGTTTACATCCTCACAATGCCGTTTCTCATATTTCGAAAGGAAAGAAACTAAGATCATTTTAAAGTTTTAGACAAATTTTTCATGAAATTCTCATAATCCAAAAGCTTTTGGAAAATTGGTTCCCTGATCTTATATGATTGATCTTTCTGAACACACTGACATCCGATTTGCCCATGAATAACCACAGGAGCTTTCAAATTAACAGTCATCTGAGTGAGATCGTTTGGCAGAGTCACAACTCCCCATGTAGGCATATCTTCGCTTATTTTCGGCGGTGTGGAAGGGGAGAAACCTAATGCTTTTGCATCATCTCCATAAGCGCCAATTATGAGATCTGGAAAATGAGTTCGGAGATTAATAAGAGGGAAAGCAATAGCCGACTTCTCACAACTTACTAGCCAGTGAAAGGTCTTCTCACCATCAGGTTTTACAATTGCGAATTTCTGACACTCTGGAAACCCAATCATTCCATTTTGAAAATGAATCACGGAAGAATCATCTATTTCAATTTCACCGAATCTTAGCGAATCAATTTTCATAAAAACTATCTCCTACTTCTTGTTATTTGAAGAAGAGAATTGATCATTGCATTGGTTATTCTTCTTACTGATTACAATCTGAGGAAACAGTATGACCTTAATGTCGAGATCTCTGAAGAGATCTGAACCGACCTTTATTTCAATATGAACTATAGAGAAAAATAGTGCTAAGGCCACGCATAATTCAATCATGATTGACTCCTCTTAATAAACTATTCAGGCATTTTATCAGTGCGAATCAACTCATCATATCGAGCAAAGCAGCAGGGCGATGAAGGGGTAATATTCTGAATGGTTCGAAACTGAGAGAGCTTTTCTTCGTCTTTTCTTCTAGCCGCCGCGATACTAAAGGAAATTGCTCCCAGAACAAAAACTGAAATAAAATAGATGTTCCCGAAATTTGCAAAAACCGACTCCAAAAATACCTCCTGGCTTGAGTGAAGAGACTGAAGGGAGTTGAACCCCCACCATTCCCGCTGACGGACATGACCCTGCCAACGAGCGCTCTGACCGTTAAGCTACAGCCTCAAGTTCAATATAACGGAAATGCAGTATAAAATGAAGTTATATAATTGAAATTTCAATGAATGTCTCAAAAAGTATCCATTATAGCTAATAATGTATATTATTTATATATTTATTGCTTTTAATAGGTATTTGAGTGACTATTTAATGCATATTGCGTTTTATCAATAGAGGTTCTTTATGTTCGGTTGGAATGACGAAGAAAACGAAACTGAAACCACTACAACTTACGAAGAAGTTGCCAAAGCACTTGAGAATAACCGTATGAGACTTACTTCGAGCGACTGGGAGATTGTTGTGCAAATCATGGTGGATCTGATCGACATGAAAATAGACGGTATGCACACTCGCGAGATCTCTGACAAATATGGGTTATCTATGAAAAAGACTCTTTATGTGATGAAAGAACTCTACGCCACAGAATATCTCAACGACGAAGAAACTCTAGCTCTGGATATGTGTTCCAATGACGGCAAAGACGGCTTTATGAAGCATACTTACTGGAGAATGTTGGACAAAATTAACAAGTAGTTATTCGGAGGCTCAATGAATAAAGAGAAGAATCTCAATGTGGATCTTAGCTTCCTTTTAGGAAAAACAATCATTTCTCACAAGTTAGTTGATCAAAAATCAAATCTTCTCTTGGTTGGCGACGACGGAATGCACTATTGGCTTGGCGGATTCAGTTCTGACGGCGGACACGTTCACCTTGAAGATATTAATGGCAATCTAGACGATTTGCTTAACTCACCAATTCTTCGTGCGGAAGAGAAGACTGTTCTTGTACCAGAAGATCAGAAAACACATCCAGGATATACAGAAGACTATTACTTCTACTATGAAATTTCGACGATTAAGGGATCGGTGCATATGCGGTTCTATGGAGAAGAAGGGGCGTATTACTCAGCTAGCGCTTGGTTTTATTACTGCATTCCACAAATGGAGAGTACGCATGAAAAACACTAGGGTAAAGCTAACTAGAGCACAAGCACATGTAATTTTAGACGCTGGAGACGTTCTTTTCTTCACAAATCACAGCGGCTCTTCATCTTACTATAAGCGAGAGAATGGAATGACCTCTCTTATTAATGCCAAGGTTTTCGAATCACTGAAAAAATTGGGTATGTTTAATGTCGTGAAGAACACACCAGAGAGATCTGATTACAATCTTTCAAACAAAGGTCTTCGAGTCCTAAATGATCTAAGAGATCAATCCTTAAAGAAAAGTGTGAAGCGATGAAGGCACGTCGACCAACGATCTACAGCAAAAGTAAAATCATTGACGTTTATGAATCTGGAATGTCCATCGATCAGGTCTGTAAGGAAATTGGGTGCTCCAAAACAACAGCATATAAAGCCTTAAAAGGCTATAGTTCACTTAAAAGAAGAGCCAACAAAAGAAGCCAATCAAACCTTAGGAGGTAGATTTCTTATGGCAAAACTAAAGATTTTCGGAACATCTTATCCTTTTGGCGATGACGATAACATCAATGGTTATTGCTATGTGGCCACAAGCTCGATGATCAAAGCTCAAATCCTTCTAGGAAATGCGAATGGCCCAGGTATGGATGGCGTTGTAATCTCTCAAGTGCGTGAGCGAGAATTAAGCACGCAGATGTACGGCGATCTAATCACAAATCCAGACAAAGTATTCAATCAAAAGGGATTAGAAGCAACAGGTGAAAAGTTTCTCGAAGCTCGAAATAAGCTTAAAAAAGCTATGGAGGAAAGAAAGAGTGCTCGAGGAAAACGTCACGCCGAAATAAAGAAGATAGCACAGTACCAATCCTCTTCTAATACCCATTTCGTCAAAAAGGGAGCTAAAACAACTGAAGAACAAGATTTGGTCGTAAAATTAGTCCTTGAAGACTTGAGGGCGGCTGGATTTGAAGATATCGCTTTCGCGGCCAGGGTAGGTGAAAAGAAGCCTCGAAAATTGTCGAAAACAAAGAATCCACAATCGCACAAAGACTTGAACCGCGCATACCTACAAGGGGTTGGATGGGCATTAGGTGTACTCGGCTCGTATAATGGAATGGGTGAACCAGATACTGCTAAAATGATTCTAAGTGAGGGAAACTATACCAGAGCAGATCTTGTTGAAGCCGGGGTTCCGGAGAATGACATCAACAAAATCTTCAGTGGAGAAGAAGACGGAAACGAGACTTAGTCCGTCTCATTACTACACATCTTTATAGGTTTCATAGTTTTACCATGTTAACCATGTTTTAATAAGGTAATGGATAACTTAAGATGAATGGCGACCAAATAAGTCCAGAAATAAAGTATATTTTGACGGAGATTCAAAAAGGGATCTTTCCGACAAGGATTAAAAAATCTCACGCCTCCCTGCGAGGATGGTATCGGGCCCGTCTTTATGTCGTTCGAGAAAAACTGAGAGTGGCGGATCCATCCAAATACCTCGACAAAATCGAAGAAATTTACAATGCATTCAATCGCAACTGTTTCGAAAATGGAGTCGTAGATGCAATCCAAAAGATGCAAACAAGTATCAGCCTTCTCATTGATCAACCTCCAGTAATTAAGCATGATTGCTCGTCAAGTTGTCACAAGTGCCACTGTTCAAGCTATCAACTATTTCATGGTGATGGCTGTACTTGCGGCGGAGTTTAACTCATTATCCGCGACGAACCCATTTATCGCATATGGAAGAAAGAATATTCACTTACAAAGAAGTTTGCGAAAGTGCCGTGAGAACGGGGCATAATCCATCTCCAAGGGATGCTAGATTTGGTATGCTATTTTCTGAGAGTACACACTTTGTACTAAAAGCTGTTCCTGTATCTCGCCTGCACTATATGGGCAGCTGGACTCCAGATCAGCCATTAAGATGTGGGGAGACCAATGCATACCAGGATGAAAATGGAAATCCAATCGATAGCGACGAATACTACGCCAGAAAATATGCGAAAGAATACAAAACTGGGTTAACTGCTGAACCAGTAATCTGTACATCAAGATTTGACCTTGCTGATGGTAGACATCGAACACGATCGGCTTATCTTCGAGGTGAAGAAATTATCCAAGCGTTTGTCGAAGTTTCAAAATAGGAGAAAGCGCGTGGAAGTCCTTCATTTTACCGAGATAATAGATGAAAATTCATTCAACAAACTAAAAGAGATCATCTTTGAAGCCGCAAGGCTTGCTAATTCCGCACAAAGTGGTCTTGCTGTTAGTATAAAGAGTGACGGAAGTCGCGTCACTAATGGCGATGTTGTCGTATCAGAGTTTTTAACAAAGAATCTAAAAAGAAACTTTCCAGATTACGACGTTTTCTCAGAAGAAAATTGTTTGGAGATTCCAACCAAGGCGAAGGTATTTATCATCGACCCAATTGATGGCACTGAGGAATATCTTCGTGGCTCTACTGATTGGACAATCGTCATTGGGCTTGTTCATGACAAAGTGCCTGTTGGTGGATTGGTTTATCATCCCGCGACGGATAGGTTGTATTTTGCTTTTCAAAACGGGGGAGCATTCATCCAGCACGGAACAGTAACTAAGAGGATAATAATCGAGCCAAGAAGACCTATCGAAGCGGTGCTTTCTAAAACTGACGCTGGAGAAAGAGAATTTCTGACATTGGCAAATATTGGAAATTACCAAACAATGGGCTCGTGCTCACTCAAAATATTGAGTGTTGCTGAGGGGACATTCGACATTTATCCAAATTTCAAACAACAATGCTCATGGTGGGACATAGTTGGGCCTGGCGTGATTCTTAGTGAATCTGGTGGATTCATACTATTCTCAAAAAGCATTCCTCTCTCCTTCGAAATACCAAAAATT
Source organism: Bdellovibrio sp. BCCA (assembly GCF_037996825.1). Taxonomy (NCBI): domain Bacteria; kingdom Pseudomonadati; phylum Bdellovibrionota; class Bdellovibrionia; order Bdellovibrionales; family Pseudobdellovibrionaceae; genus Bdellovibrio; species Bdellovibrio sp. BCCA. Next base: position 84,126 of record NZ_JBBNAC010000002.1, read on the forward strand.
CCCGCAAGATTATTAGTACTTGGAAGCAGAACAGAGAGTATTATGGGTAGTTTGTCTGCATTATTTTCTAGCCTATAAATTGCAAGTGGCTCATAACGAAACAACATAACGGACGATCTTTAAATACCATGTTTACCATGTTTTAATGTGGTAAGAGGTAAATTATGTCCGGAAAAATGTCACTTTCTTCAAAAATCGAAGACTTTGTATCTGGCTTAAATGAATCCTTTCGCCTTTCTGATATTTACAGGAAATTCCCTAATGAAAAGAAGACTACCATTCGCGGAAGAATTTATCGTGAACTGATCGGAAGAGGAGTTATCACTCGTATTTCTGATGGTTTATATGAATTCGCTGGAAACGATGGTCAAAGTGGTCTCGTAGTGCAAGGAAATGCCAGAGATCTATCGTCAATTCAGGATTCATCTATTTCTTTAATCATTGCCGACCACCCATATAAGATTCAAACTGGTCGAAACCGTGACTTCACCAAAGGCTATCAGGCATCACTATTCGAATACCAGCAAGACGACTTTAATGAAAAGTCTCGCGTGCTTTGCGAAGGGTGTTTCCTTGTTGAATTTCTTCCAGAAATGAAAGATGGGAATGCAGACTACATATCAAATATTATCCAAATGGCAAAAGGTGCAGGACTTCGTCTCTATGCAAGAGTACCTTGGTATAAAGCTGAAGTAAGAAATGGGAAGTTGATTGATCACTCGGCAAATGTTGGAAGAAAAGGTGTTATGGAAGATATCTACATCTTTTCAAAAGGTGCTCCTCGTAAATTGAGAATGCGAAATCAGGGCGGAGTGATTCGCTCTGAATCTGGCGCGAAGTCTATTCTTCCAGCTGTATTTATGGAAAAACCACTTCTAAGAAGTGAGAAATCTCATCAATCAGCAAAACCACCTCAACTAATTAGAAAACTAATTGATCTTTTCACATTAGAAATGGAAGTGGTTCTTGATCAATTTGCGGGATCATTTGTCGCATTCTGGGAAGCAATCGGAATGAAACGCAAAGCAATTGCAATTGAACTCTGTCAAGAATACATCGACACCAACTTCCTTGATTTACAAACGGAGGAAGCCGCGTGAGTGATCTTGTGAGAATATCTTTTACCGCGAGAAACCTGCATCTTATATCAATCGGTCTCAAAACTACCACACTAAGAAGCCCAGCGCAGGCCGCAAAGATAAATTTAAAGGTTGGGCATACGGGAGTTATGCAGATTCGCGGAGTAAGATACAGGGTAACCCACGTTGGCCTACTGAATGTTGATGAAGCAGGTGGTAGACGTTCAATTTGGAATTCTGAAGGGTTTGATTACACGGGCGAACCGATGTTTGCGCAAACTATGGAGTTTCTGGACGGCAATAGAAAATTGCACCTTTATCGCTTTGAAAGGATTTGGTAGTGCGAGCGCTCGTAAGTCTACATAGCAACAAGTTCTCATTGGATGTTAAAGAAGAAATAGAATCGGCTTTGTATTCCAAGCTCTTTGATCCGTACATTGATGGGTACGATCCTTTAGAATACTTCAAAACATATCTTCAGGATGCATATGTTGTTCTTATCGATGTTCGAGGACTTGTTGATTGTGGAAGAAACGTAAGAACGGAACTAATTCTTAAGGAATCAATGCGACTCCAAAAACAGATCGTCTTTTTTGATTCGCTGGGAAGCGAGTTAACCGAAGAGGAGTACGAAGATTTGCCAGAAATTAGGAATGAAATCTTCAGAAGTTTAAAGCCTGTAATTTATAGAAACATAAATGCAGCCGTAACTCATATAAAGATTAAAAGATAATAGGGGAGTTTTGTGATCAATTCAAATAGTGTGATTGACCCAGATTTGGAAGTCTCGAGTCCTCCAAGAAGTAAGTGGGAGTACCCTTATTCATATGACCCTTTCGTGATTTGGAGATCTGGAACTCAGGCCGCGCAACACACAGCCTATTCAGATCGCCTTCAGCGAGAAGATGCCTTCAATGAGGCTGCCAAAGTTGTTATGGGAAACCAATCCTTGGCTTTTGGAACGGACATGGATCCCGAAATCATCGAAAAAGTGATGCAGATGTATCTAAAGAAACCGTCGCTAAAGATCATTCGTGTTGTCGAGTACTGCAACCCTTCTTCTGGATCTCCATATTGGCGCCTGGATTATGTGACAAATGGGTGATTCCTTGAATTTTTCAAACAACCTGCGAATTCTTAAGGAACATCTTGAGAAGAATGGCCTCACTATTCCGCCTGATCATCATTTCGCCAGGGCATATGCTAAACCTGTCACCGGAGACTGGACGTGGAGCGTATTCGTTGTTTCAAAGAAGACAGGAAAGAGATTCATTCTTGGATCCGGTGATCCTTTAAAAACGCTCGCAAAAAAGAAGTGTGTGCTTGAGTTCACATGGGAAATAAAGGGCCACTACATCAATGTTGAAGACATTTCTCATCTTAAGAATGTCGATAGAAAAAAGTGTCTAAGCCTTATTCCAGCGGACATTTGAGGTGTCCTATGCGTGTGCGCGTATTTATTGAAGTGAAGAGTGGTAAATGGACGATCTGGAGTGAAGATGGAAAGAGGCATCTTGGATATAGAAAATCACTTGCTCTCCAGGATGTCGAATTTCATGTTGATCAAAAGAAAAGGGCCCATGTAAAGAAGACTGGTAAGAGGCTACCTCATGCATGGGCCACAGGAATTCTCACTAAGAAATCTACGCAGACAAGGGACTTTCGCGAAGTTACCTACGACCCGTTTACTCACCGATACTTTCAGAAAAGTGGCCGGAAGATTACTAAAGCCAATAGGGCGTCTTTTAGCACTGCTTTAAGGGTATTTGCCATCTAATTTACTTCGTGTTTTCAGCACCTTAACCAGTATATTCAGGCTTAGTTTAATTTTACCCTTCAAAGTATACCGTAGGTGTACTTATAGTGACAAAGTTAAACCGATCTAATCCTCAGAATTTCTTCATCATTTTTGATGTCACCCCATTTACAAAACAGAGCTGAAAAAGTGCTTTTGTGAGCTAAGTCTCCAATAGCACGAGGCTAACTGTAACTGGGAGGCTGTTATGGTCATCAAAAGAATACTGGTTGCGATCTTTTTCATGATTGCACACACAAATCCCGCATCTGCGACGGGCGTGGTCATTTCGCCTACTGGTAGCGGAGTCTTCGCAGCCGACAACGGCACTTCGTCAAGTATTGCAACATCAAATGGCAAACCAGTCGTGAATACCACTGCCGCGATGAACACTGGCACGTTGGATGTTCTAACTGAAGCCAATACGCCAACAAGTATTGTGAATGTGTACCTGGATAACAAGAACACTCTTGGCAGTGCAGTAAACGTAAATCTCGATCTTTCAGCAAAATTTAATAAAGCTGCTTCATACGCTCCAGTATCTTCGCAAGACGCTTCTAATGCATTGGTGGTAACTTCTTTTCTCGGCAATATCACAGCTGACGTTTCTGGTTATGAAGGCCTTGCAGGAAAAAACTCTTCAATGATTTGTGCTGACCGCATCATGGCGGGCGATTACGGAGTTGATGTAAAAACGGCGTTCGAGGCTCGGCGTCAAGCTGACAGTGCTTTGTCATTGAGTGTGTGTGATGCCACGGATGTAGCGTCCGTTACAAATGCAAAAGCACCAGTTTGTTCGATTGGCACCTACGACAATTCTAAAAATGGTCAAAGCTCTCCAATTTTCACGGTGAAAAAAGCTGTGAAGAAAAGAAAGTGTGAACGCGACGTTGCGGTTGGGTATCAATGTTACCTTCAGACTTATAACTACGAGTGTGGATTTTGGGGAGGTTTGATGACTGGAATTCAAACTACTCCAAAAGCCTTCTCTTACACCATGACTGGTCTCATTACTAACAATGCAGGAACAGTAAGTTTTTCTTGGAGATCGAATATTTATCCATCCTCTCCATCTTCTCATCCTAGATTTTCTTCTGCGACGAGGCCGAACTTCTATGAAGTTTGTAGTGGCTCATCCGTAGCGACACCAATGGGTACTGGTGCTTACGGTGAGCCCATTTCTGTTTGTTCTGGAAGTGCAGCAAAGATTCACTCTGCGACGCTTGCTAATCAAGGATCTCTATGGCCAGTTTACGACTATAACACTGGCTCTGATATCAGAGGAAGCTATCCGGCGAAAACTGGAAATGTCAGATTCTTCGAATCTTTACAAGGTCCCTTTTCTGGATATTTTGGTTCATTCAAGTCTTTTAAATCGAAACAATCACGACCAACTCACTATGAAGTGGCACTCCAATGTCAAAGCAACGGGCCATGGTCAGAAGGTTATACTATTTTTGGATCAGGAAACGTGGAATATAGCGGTGGATGGATAAGTGGAACTGGTGCCCCCTTTCGAGTTGGCGATGCTGAATTACAAATCATCGACACAGGTAGCATCTCAAAAACTTGTTCAGCATGGAAAGCAGAGCGTCCAGCCTATGACAACTATGAAATCGCTCAATCCGTTTTGAAAACTCAAAAAGAAGTTACTTGGGTTGATGATGCTGTAACCACAACTTGCCCAGCTGGCACGAACGATATGGGTCTATCAGACGATTGGTCAAACAATCCTGCGGATTATCAGAACCCTGCAAACCAAGTAAGCATTGACTGTGCTTACGGAACAAACTGCGGCGCTGGCGTTCAAACTTCTTTCACATCAACTGAGCAACGTGGTGAGATTCTTCGTCCAGATGCCGGAGAAACAGGCTCAATGGGTGGTCGTGTCGATGCTTTAGTTTACTCATTCACTGGCGTTCAAACTGGATCTGTTACTAACGGGTCAAACGGAACAAACGGCGCTATCGATATCAATGCAGTATCTTCACCGAAGTTCTGCGCAGACATCAAGAACACGACTGCTGAACAAATTAAAGTCCCAATTCTGAACATTGAAAAAGTCATGTATTTCCCTTGGGATTTGAGGCCTGTTTCATACTCGGAATCAAAGACTTTCCCAACTCGCAATCAAACTGATTACTTCAAGATTTATACGGGAATAACAGAACCGTTCCGAGACTATCTGAAACGAGTAAACTGCCCAACTTGTCCAAGATAGATCAGCAAAAGGGGCCATCAGAGCCCCTTAGATTTGAAAGTTTAAAGAACTGTTTTTATGGAGGTAAAATGAAACTCTTTATTGTTCTACTAACAGCATTATTGTTCGCCGGATGCTCCGGTGGAGGCGGTGGAGGTAGCTCTACACCAACCGTACCTACATATTCTGCTGAATATCAATTCCCCGCAAACGATATGCAGCCCGGAGATGGCGAAAGAGTTGTTGAGGCAATCGGTGTTCTTAAGTGCGTCGATACTTCAAGCGGTCAAGAAGTTGATCTATCACATTGTCCAATGCCAACCGATAACAAGCCAACTTCGACTCAGCAGTCACCTTCTGGCTTCCGAGATGTTGTCGTTGATGGCGCTACATCAGCTCGCGAATATGTCGAAGCTGGAAGTGCAGTTTGGATCCTTAAGCCGGAGTTCATCGTTTGTGACTTTTCAAATGGGTACACGGCTGTTGGAGTGACGTGTAAAATTCCAGGATATGAATCGGTATATTCAGCGTATTCTTCTCCTACAAAAATACTCGCCTGTGATGGGACAGAACTTTTAACAAGAACTTATCAAACTTGTCGGAACAATATTACCTTGGAACAAGTTGACGATACTCTTTGTGCAGGACAAACAGATCCAAATCCTACTCAGGAGTACAAATCTCCTGCTGGATTGAGAATCTTCAATGTTGCTGAAGGAACTCAGACAGTCCAATGTATTGCAGGTCAAGAAAAAGCGGCTGGTACTGTTGTTGATGTTACCTGCACTCTTCCAGATCAGCATAAGTCTGGCCTTTCATGTTTGAATGACACATACTCTTCTGTCTTCAGAGACCCGGTAAACAGTAAAACGGCAGTTTGTTCAGGAACAGAAACGCTGAATCGAGTTTATGACTATTGTAGAAGAGATCATGACAATGTGGTTGTCGACGGTTCTAAGTGTCCTACGAAAACAACCACTGACAACGTCACTTACAAATCCCCATATGGAACTCGTCCTCTGAATATCACAAATTCAGATGGTACGGCGTATGAAGAATGCCAAGAGGGTCAAACTACTTTTGCGGCTGTACCAAGTTCAGTTGTTTGTTTGCCAGGAAACCACGTTAATGGTCTTTCATGCGATTCTGATATTATCGCTTGTACAGGATTAGAAAGTGATGCAATTAAAGCTCTCACTGGCGATAGAACGTGGAATTCCGGAACTTCGACATACGAGACATGCGTTGCAAGAACTTGCCAAGATGGGCACTACCTAACTGGATCGACATGTTCTGAAGTTGGTGTTGGATATTATTCTGACACTCTAATTACAAGAACTCAGCGCCTTCAATGTCCAACCAACTCTTCGACATCGTCGACGACATCATCCTTGATCGGAGATTGTCTTGCAGTATCCGGCTATTATAAAGTCACTGATACGCAATTTGATCCTGTTGGACTTGGACACTATTCTGGCAATCTAGACAATAATCGAAATGCATGTTTAAGTGGCACATATTCTGATATTACTGACGCCTCATCTTGCAAATCGTGCGATAATAAGCCAGCGAACTCAGATACTGTAACCTATGATCCCATGGAGTATGGAGTTTCCACTAACTCTTGTTCTTATGCTTCGATAACTTGTACCTCGGGATATAAAGATCACAACTATTCATGTCATCCAGTATCATATGTTGGTCAATATAGCGACTTCTTCAATCCAGACATAACAACTATTTCTTGTTCCGGCACTGAAGATAACCCTCGTACTGTAGATTCTTGCGAAATGCACTACTCTACGCAAAGTGAGCCTGTAGCAAATTCGTATTGTGAGAGTTTGCCCGAGCGAGGTACAACAACAAGTTCTTCACCTGAGGGTGATGTAACTGAACCAATACCTAACGGTTCCGCTACATATCACTGCCTTGCTGGATCCACGACAAAATCAGAAGTTTCAAGAACGTGTGATTCAGGGTACGTTCTTAATGGCCAAAATTGTGAAATGAAGGTCGAACAACTCACTTTGACTATGCAACATACTTGCGCAAGGCTTAGTGGAGGCAAGGTTAAATGTTGGGGCGACAATACCAACTCACAAATCGGCGATGGGACAACAGCTCACAGCTTTACTTCGAAACTCACTTCGCCTGATTTTAATTTCAGTCAGTTTTCGTCGGGCTCTGGGTATTCGTGTGGCCTTTCCGAAGGAGCAGTTTTCTGTATCGGAGCAAATAACTTTGGTAAGCTTGGCGATTCATCAACGACCAACAGAACGACTTATGTACCTAATACCGAACAAACTGAAACAATGAAGATCGTGGCTGGTTGGTCACACACATGCGCGATTAATTCAGGTAAAGTAAAGTGCTGGGGAAGAAATAGTAACGGTCAACTTGGAGACGGCACCACGGTAGATAAAACTCACCCAATGGCATCTACTTATGTGACTGGTATCACTAACGCTACAATGATTTCACTTGGTCAAAACCATACCTGCGCTCTTGATGGTACGACAATTAAATGTTGGGGATGGAACACCTACGGTCAGCTGGGAAATGGAACCACAACAACCAGCTCGACGCCAGTTGTCGCAATGACAAACGCGAAATTCGTAGCATTGGGAGCCAGCCATTCATGCGGTATTGATAACTCAAATGTGGCAAAATGTTGGGGATTGAATACTATGGGGCAGCTCGGCGATACTACAACAACCAATCGTAGCTCTCCGACGACGGTCAATACTGCTTTGGTGCCTCCTGTAAATTCCATTCACGCAGGCTTCCAACATACATGTGCAGTTCAGTCCAACAATCAAGTAAAGTGCTGGGGAGCAAATGAGTCTGGACAGTTGGGTAATAACACAACTACTGGGCTTCACACGCCTACACCACAATTGGTTCAAGGTGGAGCATTGTATACCCAAGTCGTGGCAGGAGGATATCACTCTTGCGGCCTTCGAACGGACGAAAAAACCGTATCCTGTTGGGGCCTCAATGATAAAGGTCAGCTGGGTGATGGATCATCAACTCAAAGACTGACCCCGGCGACAACGGTTCAAGGTCTCATCCCTTAATTCAAAAAATGATACTTTTTATGGGGCAGAGTCGACAATCTGCCCCATTCACTATCGAACAAATATCAATAAAATTCTTTTTATTCTCAGATTATTTTTATCATTTTTTAACTTCCTCCATTTAGAAAGTAGGGACCACAGGAGTTCCGACTTAACCAAGGAGGATTTTAAATGCTTAAACTTTCACACTGGTTCGTTTCGATTGTGACGTGCCTATTTTTTTCAGGCTGCGGAGGCGGAGGGGGCGGGGGTTCAGGCGAAGCAAAATCCCCAGCTCCGGAAATTATTCTGGCATCAATTGTTGCTACAGAAAACAATCTCCCCTCATGCAGTAGTTCCACTGAGAACTACATTTTCTTCGTAAAAGACGTTATTCAACTCAAACAGTGCCGCACTGGCACTTACCACGATATTGATCTAAGCAACAAAGGTGTAACCCTTCTCCCGGATGGTGCAAATGACGGCCAAACTGTCGTTTGGAGCGCCTCAGAACAAAAATGGATTGATGCTCCACTACTTCCAGGTACAACAAGTTCTGAATGTTCTATGACCGTTAAGGAAGGTTATATGGTGATCGGACTAATTGAGGGAAACACTATCACCGTATCCAAAATCGGTGAAATCTCAAATGGTAGACAAATTACTGTATCTGACGCTACCTGTATGAGCGGCACCGTAGTTTTGACAAATCCAATTGTTTCAGTGTTTTCATGCGAGACAGACTTCTACAATGATGGAACAAATGCATGTATCGCAGTTGGTAACGGATTCTATCGCCCAGCTGGAACGAGCAATCCATCGCAACGATTTGCTTGCTCTGTTAATACTATTGGAGCATCTTCCGCGAACTTCACAAGTTCCGGTAATGGCGCTGATAATTGTTCATACGATTCAGTGACGTGCGGATCCGGTTATGCCAACTCCAATTCTTTAACATGTGTGGCATCTTGCGATGGCACTTTTTACAGCGACGACTCAAGTGTAGGATATACGGTTAGTTCACTATTAGACGGACAATCAACTGATATCACTGTTGACCAAGCATCAAACGGAGTTAGTGGAGACCTTAACAACTTTCAGAACGGATACATAAGAGAAGCTTCGGCTCATATCACTTGTAATGGTGGAGCTCCAGAAATCACCAGCGAGAATGTTTCAGTAGATATGTGTGACTGGGGTTACTATCAAAATGGCATGGTTTGCGATCAAAATCCAATAGGGATGTACAATCCGGATCCATATGGCAATCCTTCTTTAATCGCTTCGTGTGAAGTGAACAATCCGAAGATAGATCAAGTTTTATTCACTTCTCCAGGCGGAGCAGGGGATCAATACTCATGCTCGTATGATATCGTCTCTTGTAAATCTGGATATATCGCAAATGGCGGAAGCTGCATCAATGAATACACTGACGTAGCACTTGTACCTGGTGGTACATTCTTCCTTAAACCAAATGGAAAGGTGGATTATGCTGGATACAACCAATTTGACGGCACAAACGGCGCCACACAACCGTCAATCGTTTCAGTTGCAACTCCATTTGTGGATATCGGCACTGTAACCGGAATGCTCGGAACGAACAGCGGAACAGTTTGCTTTAAGGTACTCGATTCAGGTGTCGTTAAGATTAAGTGTATGGGTTACAACGGCAGTGGTGAAGTAGGAGTTGGTACTGTAGGTGACATTTATAGTTCTCATCCAGAAAACAATAAACAAACCATTTCCAACAACAACTTTGTTGCTGGATTAAATGCAGTGAAAGATCTTGCTGTATCTGGAAAAACTTTCTGTGCAATTGCTGATAATGCCGGAACTGACGTTGTTAAATGTTGGGGAGCTGGCGAAAATTATCTCACTGGCCAAGGGAATACAACAAACATTGGTACGCCTGCTATTGTTGCTGGCACAAACGGCGCCACTGCGATCTTCGGTGGAGGATCATCGTTCTGCGCGAAGATGAATGATTTAAGCGTTAAGTGTTGGGGTAAAATGCGAAACGATAGCTCTACGGAAACCACATATCAAAATCCAACGTCTATTCCAATGTTTGATGGGGCTGATAAGGTGTACGTTGGCGCGGGTTCAACTTGCGTGTCTAAAACTGTTTCGAGCGATACACAGTATTACTGTGTCGGCACGAACGACTCTGGAGACTTAGGTCTCGACTGGGATCACTCGGGATGGTTTGCTCTTTCATTGATTCCTGAGCTTACCAATGCCGCAGCTTTGTTTAAAGGCGGCTACAATAGAAACTTCGCGATTCTTCAAGGAAGTGGTGAGGTTGTTGCTTACGGTTACAACAATCAGAACGGATTAGGAATTCCAAGCGGAGCCGACTCGTATCTTTTCATGAATGCTCGTGTTCAAAATTTGTCAAATGCGCGAAAGGTTGTTATTGCTCCAAGTGGCAATATTGCCTGCTCAGTTTATAGTCCAAATAATGACACCCATACTTCTGTAAAATGCTGGGGTGGTGGTAATAATAGCGGACAGATGGCGACAGGATCTACGTTCGGATACGGTCTTAATTCGGCCACACAAGTTCAATAAAAACATAAAGGGGCAAACAAGCCCCTTTATTTTGAGATTTGTTCAGTTTACGCCAGATCAAGGTCGAGTTTATTACGAAGATGCGTCCATTTTGTTGTTTCAGTATTCCATATCTTGTTTATATGAAGTGAAGAGGTTATTAAAAGGTATGGCAAAGAAAAACAAGAACGTAATCGGTGAATTTCTAAAGCAAAAACGCATAGCCGCAGGTCTATCCCAAGCTGATGTTGCTGAAAAAATGGGATACTCGACGCCGCAGTTCATTTCAAATTGGGAAAGGGGAGTTTCTCACCCTCCAATTAATGCTCTTAAAAAGCTAGCTGAAATCTACACAATTCCATACCGTTCATTAAAAAGTGACTTCAGAGAGGCAGCGATCAAAGACTTCGTCAATTCACTTGATCGTAAGCTCGATAGCGCATTTTCATAGTTCCCTTTAGGAGATGGTGGTTATCATCTCCTTCCAATTTCTCCCAGAACTATAGCCAATCCAATGATCACTCCAATTTTTATTGGGCCGTTATTGTCACGCCCATTCGATGCTATGGAATCAATCGGCGTCAAAAGCACAATTAATACCAGTATCAGTTTTATCATTAGTAACCTCCTTCTCATAATATGCTTACTTTTTAAATAGGCGCCTGATTTAAGTTGCATGGATGTATGCAAAATCGATAAAGTTTGCACGTTCTGATGCAAAACAGGAAGAATATGAAAAGTGAAAATCTGATAGTGCTAGCGAAGGGTAGTGACATAGGGAAGAAAGCTTTTGTGGTTGGTGAAATATACGTGGGCAAGTACATCGAACCAAAGTCGCTAGTGATCATCTCTGATTTTGATCACAAAGATGAAGCAGAAAAGTTTATCTCAACTAACTACTCTGGACACTCAAAATCATCGTCACTAAACTCACCAAGTGCCGATATTTATGGGATTTGGAGCAAGGGGCAATAGTTGCCATTAGCCTTCGACTGATATAACTGCGGCTTCGCGAAGCATTCCGCTCTTAGTTATTTCAAGAAATGATATTTCAGCCGTAACAAGTTCCCTGAAGAGTATCACTTCGCCATTCTTTTGAGATGAATTATTTCGTGGAATTCTTCTATAAAGCTTCTTTCTTACTTCAGAAGACAATCCAAATTCAGCTCTTGCAATGACTCTTCCATCAAGAGCGACAATGGCGTGTTCAATTTTTCCGTCTGAGTCGACTTTAACTCCTGATATGAAAGCCTTCGCCCTGGATCGTAATTTGATCTTCAGCCATTTGTTGTTTCTTACTGAGTCATAAAATGAATCGACTTTCTTGGAAACAATGCCTTCTAAATTATACTTAGATGCAAGTTTCAATAAAGCCTCCCCATCGTCTCCGTCAAAATGTTCGACGTACTTAACTCTTTTTAGATTACATTCGGAAAGAAACTGTTTCAGGTGATTTTTTCTCTGTAGAAGGGGAGTGGATAGAAACGACCTCCTTCTCAACTTGAGTAAATCAAAGACCATAAAGTGTGCATCAGCTTTTCCAGACCTTGCATTCGCTTGAAGAGATTCAAAATCTGGCTTTCCTTCACGGTCAAAAACAACTATTTCTCCATCAACGAAGAAGCTTTCCTTAATTGACGATAGTTCTTTTACTATTGCGGGAAATTTTTTTGACCAATCAAGACCTTCTCGACTGATCAAATAAACACATTTGCCAACCTTGTACGCACGCATTCGATATCCATCATACTTTAGCTCATGGATCCATTCCGAGCCGCTGGGCGGGCTTTTTGCTGTTAAAAGTGGTTTTGCGGGAACATTTATCATTCTGGAAATATAACAGAATCTTGGATACATTTTACGCAACAACAGATCTTCTGGACCGCGACTTTACCAGAAGTATTGACCAGAAGATGATACTGAGTAGAATTCAGCTATTAAGAGGTGAAAAATGTCACGAGATGAATGGACTGATGAAGAATTCGCTAGATTCACAAAAAGAATGAATTTGTTCAAAGAAGATCCTAAAAGCCTAAGCACTGAAGTTTACGAAAAGTGCAAAGCTCTGCACGAGGAAATCAAGAAAGATTCAAAGGAAATCCAGTCACTAATTTCAAAAGGAATAGATCTCAATACTTTGAAAGAAGAAAATCCGATCAGAGCCGAACTTTCTGATTGGATTGCGAAAACTCCTTAACTTACTTTCCGGTATCCATCCGATCTACGTCAAGTGTCACGGCCATTAAGTCTAAGACTTTGCTCTGTAGATTTGAAATTATATCTTTGGACATTTTAAGTTGAAGTAGGTCGTTTGGTTCTACCAATAAGCCCTTCGATTCAAAGGAATTAATCTTTGCCCATATTTCATTTAGCTCAAGATACATTTTTCCAGCCTCAGAGTGAATGGCATCATCAGTAGCTAATTGTGAAATAGAATTGAATTTGTTAGTCATTGCATATCCTCAGTTAAGCTCGTTTTTAATATTAATTTCTCCACATAAGCGAAAGCAATAATCAACCTCCCAATAGAAGCCGCATTTAATAAGATTGGAATCAGAATTTCTTGCAGAATACATGAAAAATTCCTGACATGAATTATTCCGATAAGTGACCTTATGTTACGTTAACTATTTGATATTATTACTAAATTCTAAATCATCATTTTTCTGAAAGCAATCTCTTGTTGAAGTTTTGCTTCCTGCTCGGCAACGCGACGCTCCCACCCTTTCGCCATTGACCTCTCACGCCCAACGATAAATTCAGAAGGGTTTGGACTACCAGAGAGAATTTCGAACCGCTGGCGGGCATCCTGGGCCTTTAAATACGGCAAAACAGACTCGCGCCCAAGTACCTTTACTTGGCGATGATGATAGCCAAGCATGAACTCGGTCGCTAAATCAGTAATCAAGGCAAACGCACTTAAATTCGGACCGGGTGGCCTTTTCGGCGAAAGAAGAATTCCGGCTACGAACATTATTTCATCGTCCGAAAATCTTACTATGTTCCCCTTTTCTTTTCCCCAATAGGCTGGCTCAAAAAAGGCGGTCATTGGTACGACACAGGGATTTGATTGAAATCCATCCCTCCACGTCGGCAAATCTGAAATTCTCCTTACTACAGCCTCGCCATTAGGCAGGAATTGAGCGCCAGACAATCTCGCGTTTGGGAATGGCATAACAGGAAAAGTCTTTTCGACGACCTGAAGACTATCTCCCTTTGCGACAATGACGGGAGCCTTCATGCTCATTTTTACCCGTAGATTCCATAAGTCATTTCCTGAAACGATAGGGTGCGACAGATTCTCCTCCAAAATCTTTTTCGTGACTGTAATTTCGTATTCACTGCACATTCATCAACTCTAGCTATGACCATTCTATTCATCAATGTGTATTTGATTGAGACAAAAACCGCGATACGTGGAAAAACATGGTAATCATGATTAACATGAAAAAGAGGTGTGTTTTATGAAGTGCAAATGTGGCAAAGAAACCGAGCTCAAGGAGTTCCGAACATTTTCATATCACTACTGTTCAACATGCAAGGAAGAGGTAAAATCCGACCTTTCTCCGAATACACCTCCTCCTCAAGTGCCAAAGAAAACTGATAACTCCGGCGTTGATGAAGATGGCGAGCCACTTAACGGCGTTTACATGTTCTGACCACGCATTGGTTCTTGAACTCCCAAGGCATTGATTAATGAAACTACTCTTCTTTCAGTATCATGAAACGGAGACGTTTGTGCCAGTATTGCCGTTCGAGGATCAATTCGAATACCCATTTGCATAAGTCTTTCTCTGTATACCTCTTCACGCGATTGTCGATCAAAATTTTCTTTCTTTGCCAGACAGATAATAGTTTCAGCTGAGTCTCGAGGATACGCCTCTGAACCTATCGCAATGATGCGATCCTCCCCGTCTAAACCTCGAATATACTCCGAGTGAACAACTGGCAAGTCCGACAATAAGATAACTCTACAACCTATATTTCTATTCTTCCTTGCAATCATTTTGCAAATATTTAGATCGGTTGTTGTATTTCCAGATCCGATTACAACAACAGAAAGCAGTCCTTCGTTTTCATAATTTGGTTGATAAGAAATTATCACTTCAGTACTTTTCCATTTGGGATCTAAAGATTGCCCCAAAAATTGCGAAGAAACTTGGAAATCATCAGCTGCAATATTTTTGATGAGTCCAGCAATTAACTTATAAGTAGGAATTTCAACCTTAGTCACGGACGAACTCCTTGTTGTTTTCAAATAATGGCGCAATATACGTCAGAGACACTGTTACCAGAAATGACGTAAGAAGAGCATATTTAGCTTTCGATAAAAAATCTCCCTCTACGGCAAAACCAACCACAATCAAAATTATCAAAAAAGACGGCAACACCGATTTAAAGAACTCTGCCTTAAAAGCCTTCTTAGCCCTCGCGAAGTATGAATGTTTTGTCCACGTTATCAACTCAACGACCTCTTCAGTACCTTCGCCTTCTGGATAGTAAAGTAATCTAGCAGTCATCTTTTCCGCACCGAGATCTTTGCATTTTGTTATTAACTGCGGTGAGTATTCTTTAAAACTGGCCAATATCCTTGTTAAAGAATGTTGGTGCATAGCTGTTTGAATAATTCCGTGAAGCTCTTTGTCGTTAGCGCTCGTCATCCAACGAACAATCAAACTTCGATCACTTTTCAGGATCTGACCCGGCTCAATAGGATTGCCTGGGCCCAGTGAAAGTGGCAATTGCTCAGTCCCTACTGTCTGCGAAAAACATATGGTAGATTCAATTTGAACGAAACCTTTACTCATCAAAAGCTCTCATTTTGGTTTACAAAATAGTAGCATCGAGTGCTGATAGACAAAAACCTATTTATTGAACAAAAAGAACGATAACACAATGCGACTGACATTAACCCTTAAACAAATCATCAATACGACACTTTAAAACAAAATCATCGGAAGCATAAGAGATTTTAGCCAAATCTAGAAACGTCTTGCATATATCCCACGCTTCTCTCATTGTCCGAGATTCTCTTCTGTACCTAACACGCTCGCACTCGACGATCAGATAACTCAAACAGACTCTAGCCATAGACTTATTTTCCGAACTTAGGGATGACGAGTTTACTTTAGTTCTTAATGAAGCAAAGAATTCTTCAGGTCGCGCTGGCCGACATTCGACTGGAATGATTGGCTTAACTTCAAATCCATGGTCAAAATTTGCTATTTTTGAAAGCTGAATCCAAGCTTCCCTTTCTTGCTTGAGAAATTCTGTGAATCCAGTTCCTTTAGATCTGATAAGAAAATCCTTCCACAACTGAGAAACTTTGTCTGAATCATTTGTAAGTACAGCTTCTTCGATCTCAGAAACAGACCTAACAAAACTATCCCGTACACCTTTCTGTAATTCGCATTCAGAAATTCTCTCTTTGAGTTTTCTGATTTGTTTTAAAAGTGTTGTATCTAGGAGTGGATTCATCAGACGATGATAGATTGATGAGTTTGGGCAGTCAAATTCTCAGAGCGGGACACCCCCGAGGCTCGCCCGATACCCTGGAAAGCGGGGCCCGTATACGTTGATTTTTGTCATATTTCCCTTTGAAAAACTTCCCATTGCCTCATAAATTCGTTTAAAATACTAAAAAGTAAAGTTTTATTGAAATTGTAGGCATTTAAGCCTATAATTTACTTATGAGACAAGAATTAAACAGAAATTTAGGAATGAAGGCTCTTTCTCTTTTGGATGAAAAGCTCGCCGCTGCGGGCATGAGTCAAATCAAGGTCATTATTGGTGGGGGCGGCTCTATGATGATTTGCCACGGTTATGACGGCCAAACCCGCGATATCGACGCAATTCCACTTGGAATAGATTTCGAAACCGTGAAGCCATTCATCGCAGAAGTAGCAAAGGAATTGAATATTGACGAAGATTGGTTCAATCCACACTTTCAATCATTCACTCTGTACCTGGATGAAGATGCAAAAGATCGTTATGAAAAAGTTTTTACTGGCAAAGTAATAGCAGCGTACTCACTCGGCGCAGAAGACATATTGATCATGAAATTCATGGCCGGACGACCAAAAGACATGAGTCACATCAACTTCCTTCTTAGAAGGAAGCAAATCTCTCTTGAAAGCATAGAGAAAAGATTAATAGAACTCGAAGCAATCTTCCCAAAGGAAGCGACAAGAGCGTTGGAACTTTTTTACGACAAAACTGAGGAGTAATAATGAAGAGCGCAAGCAAGGCTGAAACATACAGCTTCATTCAGAATTCACCTTTCTCAATTGGTGAGTCCGACCTTGTTGCGTACCTTGATGAGTCTCGCTTAGATCCCCGCTTGATGGAGGTCTGCGTAGAATTCATAAGAGACTTCTGGTACATTCTCGATCCAAAACTTCTCAATAGAAAAGCGAAGGCATCTCAATTTCCATTTATGATAAAAGCTGCCGCAATTCTCGTGCTCTCATACTGTGGACCTGAATCTGGGCAAGCTGCGGTTCAGTTTACTAGATGGATGAAAGAGGCGATCACTGGAATTAAAGATCCTGCCCCCCAGTTCCTATATGTAGGAGTCATTCCTATTGGCTCGAAGATGGCGACCAGAACGCTTCATGAGGCCATTCCAGAACTCCTCAACCATAACTTGGTAGAGGCTCACCTTCCTTTTAATAAAGGCATCCCAAAAGACATTAAAGACGAAGCATGGGCCCGCTCTAGATTCGGCATAGAAGCTTTGAAAGCACACTACGCTTCGCAAGTTAAATCATTAAAGGTGAATCACTCAAACTCGTCTATCGAAAAGATAACAGGAGCAAACAGAATGTTTGTCTCCAAAATCCTTAATAACAAGCTGAACGGAATTTCTCTAGAATATTTAATGAAGGCCGCAGAAGCGGCGCAATCAATTTCTTAGATTTAAGATAGCGAGCTTCTTTACACTTTTTCTTTAATCGTGCGAAGAAGTCGCAAAACTTCGAGATACAGCCAGATAATACCAACAAGAAGACCAAATGCGAGATACCATTCATGTCGCTTTTCAAGACCTTCTTCGACAGCCTTCTCAACTTCTTTGAAGTCGAGAATAAAAGAGTAAGTTGCAACGCCAACGACTACGGCTTGAATTCCGATGCCAAAAAAACCACTCGCGGGAATTAAAGCTCCTCCCATAGCAAGATCAACAAGCCGAAGGACGAGAATGCTTAGCAGAGCGCCGCAGATATAAAGTACTGTATTCTCATTCGTTTTAAGAATGCGCTTTTTATAGAGAGTCAAAACCACTGTGAACAAAATGATAGTCACCACAGCTGCCGATACGGCAATTCCTTGATACTGTTGTTCAGCCATTGAAGAGATGAATGAGATTACTAATCCTTGAAGGGCTGCATAAACTGGTGAGAGATATGGGGCCGTGCTCTGCTTAAAGATTACAACAAGCCCAATTACAAACCCGGTAAGAGCGATACCGATCAAAGCGATATTTCCAAGTGCCATGTACGGAAAAAGCAACATAGCACACACCATTATTGCCAACAAAATTAGAGTCTTAACTTTGACTCCAGCAAAGGACACTTTATCGTTTCCAATTGATGTTCGTTCAACTCTTTTTAGCGCAAAATTCTCAGACATTTTCTTCCCCTGTGGGTTGATTGTTCTGAGCTCTTAGCCATCAAGGTGCATTTTTTGTGTGTAAAAAATCGAACAAATTCTGCTTTCTAAAAGCTAAAGAACCTTAGATGCATAAAGTCCTCTGAGTACCTTTTCCTCCTCGGAATATCCCTCGTGACGGTACTTAAGGTTGATTTGGCAGTGCATATCGCGAGATTCATCTGAAGCCATTCTTCTAAACTGAAGGGTATTGGGAATCCAAGTCAAAACACCCTCATCCTCATTCATTGTTGAAGACGTGGAACTCCAACAAGTAATGTGTTCTGTTGCGACTGGAGGGATGAATGAAACCATCCAGTAAGTAATATTGTCCTTCGATACATTCTTAACTGTTACCCGAATCTGATAGCTGTGTGAACGTCCCTCTGGGACATATTGGACGACTGTAAGCGACTCGGGATCGTCAGACGACCCATTAGGATTTTCTGGCGTCTCTGGAGTAATCTCATCTCCACCCTCACCTTCTCCAGAACCTGGCTCTTGCGTCTCTCCACTTCCAGGCACTGATGGGTTGCTATTTCCTGGAGCCTCAGGCACAAGCACGGGCTGTTCTGGCAGAACGCCAGGATTTTCTGCCGGAATCGTCGTAGGGGGATTTGTGTGATCGTCAGCCCCTCCCCCAGAAGAACAACCCATAGTAGTAATCAACACCGCGAATACGAACAGTAAAACGTGAAGATAGCGCATCATTGTCCCCTATTTTAACCAGCAAGTGACATGTTGGTTTTGTAAACATCAACTCTTGGAATTCTTTGAACAACGGACAAATCAGCACCGTTGTAAATTCGATCTTTCAAGAAAGCCTTCTCTGCTTCGAGCTCGGCCTCCGGAAGATTTTTGAACCAATACTTGTACTCCGCATTCCACAGGTATCCCTTCACCTTTAGAAGGTTCTTCATATCAAACGGGGAGTTTTTTGCGATAACACGGACTTTAGGCATTCGTGCACGCTCAAGGAGCTCGTGGAAGTTTGTCTCGAACTCTGAATGATCACCTTTACGAGATTTTGCTAAAATATGAACCAGAACATCCACATCCGCCATTGCGCGGTGAGCGTTCGAGAATACGCCGTGGTAAACGGACAATAACTCAAGCTTTGCACTTGGCATACCCTGAGCTTTCCATTTGATACAATCAATAGAGCAGGCCCAAACTTTCTCTCTCGACATCGTAGACTTCACATCGACAAATGATCGGTCAAATGGCGCATTGTGAGCAATTACTACTCCACAAGGAGACAAAAGCGTCTCAAACGCCCCCCAGTCGATAGACTTACCTTTAACTTGGTCAATGGTAATCCCGGTCAACTCCGTAATCTCTTCAGAGATATGACCACTCTTTGGTTCCTGGAACGCTTGATATGAACCAGTGATTGCAAGAAATTCACCAGTCTTTTTGTTATAAAGAACTCTTTTTGCTGCCAATTCAATAATCTCGCAATAGAAAGCATCAGTTCCGGTCGTTTCACAGTCGAGAATAAGAGCTTCAGCAACAGATTCTGCATTTGAATCCAACCACTCTTTATTGTAGTAGGCTGGGGGTTCAAATAATGGATCTTGCAGACGACGAAGGATTACAGATTCCCCGTCCGGAGACAGATTCTTCCAAGGAATTGCTTTGGCCGATCCGAGCTTAATCATTTATCCTCCGCCTTTGCTTATACCATATTTACCATGTTAACCAAGATAATGACAACTGAAGGTGGTAGACTGAAAGAATTACGCACCAATATGGCACAAAAACAAATCCCGTCACTTTTAACATCTCCAAAGATTCTCATTTTGAGCCCGTCCCCATTTAATGTCTGTGGAGGAGTCATGACGAAAGCGGAAAAAACACTTCTGACAGTTCTGAAGAAGCGAGTATCTCCGGAGGACACAATTAAGGCGGTAGAAATATATTACCGAACGCTATACGGACGCAGTTTCATGATTCATGTGTTCGACGCTGGCGTCATTGAGGTCATGAACCTACTTTTATCAATTCCCGTGAAAAGCCATAACATCCCGATTTACACGAGGGCTACAAAAATGCTGGCATTAAAAGGGCTCATGAGTCATTTTGCAATTTGTGCCACCAAGGCTGCCACTAAAGTATCTACGCATGAATATCCAGATCGCAAGAGAGCCTTCATTGCTCATTACATCCATGAGCTAATTGATGATATTTTTATGAGAAATATTGCCTTCCTTATTGGACACCAAGGAGTCGTAAACCTAAACTCACTCGAAGTACGCCTGGCTGGCATTTACGGGTATCTTGAAGATCTCTTAAAGAATTCTAGATTCGATTCGATAATCTCAGACGTAGAGAGGTATCACGCAATCAATTTGAAAAGGTAAAGGGGAGTTTATCCCCCTATTTAATACGATCACTTGGAGGCTTCTCCAGGTTCTTTGCGATCTTCATCTCCATATGTCGATAAACGTCAACTCCAAGATCAGAAGCAACTATGAGAACCATTGCTAGAATGTCACACAAGCATTCGCAGTAATGCTGGGTAACTTTCATTTTTCTAGCCTCATTCATTGCTTTAGCAATTGGAAAAAGCGTATGTGTCACAGCATCTTTAGGGGTGATATATGACATCCAAGATTCGTTGGACCTAACCCGCGCGACAGCATCTTCAATCCACATTGGATTTACCAGAATCGCTTTGTACCGGAAAATGATGCCAATAGCCCTAAGACCAATGTCAGAAATTTCTTCATGAAAGCGCTCTTCACCTTCGTTTTCGATCAACGCAATAATTGCTTCAGAAGTTTCTGAACTTACAAGGCCAAGGGCCTCAAGATCGGTTGAACTGTTATAATTGCGTGACACAAGAAATCCGTGATGACTAAGACCAATATCGATAAGACGTTGCTTTTGCACTGTGACTCCTAACTAAGTTCGTTTCCGGGTACTTAAAAAATGCACCGAAGAAAATTTCTCAGTGCAATCAGGTTGATGCAGGATTCCTTAGTGAATCCATCTATCTTTTAATCTTTCCTTCGGAAAGAAACTCGCCAATCATTTTCCGAACTAACCAAGAAACTTCACTATTTCCATCAAAACTTCTTCTGAGGAATTCATCCTTTTTCAATCCGGATTTTTGTAATGATTCTTCAGTTATTCGCTCAATTAATTCATCAAATTTAAAGCTCTGAACTGCAATCTTGACATTACTAATAAGTTCATCAACTAATTCATCATTCTTTTCGCCATTGGTATCGAAATCTTGGTTTCTTTCGTCATTTTTCATAATTTCCCCTTTATTCGAAATGAAGATCCCATAACTCATTGATTTTCTCGATCTGAACAGTGCTGGGTGTCCACTTTGGTTGTTCTTTAACCTTTTTAGAAAGTTGATTGATAAAATCTCTCTCCCAAGGCGACAGAGCGAGAGGTGAGTCGTGATCAGCACCTCTCTTTAAATCATTGAGCCGAGCGAGAAGTATTTCGCGCTTCTCGCTTTTTCTGCCCGTGACATTGCAATTCGTGGCTTTGTTCATTATCACGCCATTCATTACCTGAACTCCTCTGTGTAGTTTTCAATGATTCTATTGACAACCTTCGTGATGTCCTCGACACGATAGCAATCAAAAGGAAGTGAGTGGTTTCTTCCACCAGTGTGATCCTTGAGATGCTTAATGGCGCGAGCATAAGACCATGTTCCTCCCAAAACGATGGAGAAACCCTGCCCCTTTGAATTCATCGCCATTAAGGTAGTTTCACCGATTGATGCAATCCCTGCCTGATTAGAAGATACTTCAATCTTTTCGAAACCAAGATTCATCGCTAGCTTCTTTAGCTCCTTTCGAGCCAGTTTGTGATAAGCCTCTTTCAGTTCAGCTCTTGATGGATTATATTTTTGAATTAGCCTTGCAGCTCTGTCTAGATTGTCTGGTTTATCAATCTTGTCGAGCTTATCGATAACATCACGAAGTTCTTCGATACAAACGCGATGGTTTTCAAGTAGGAAAGACACATCATTCGAATTCTGAAGCTGTTCGTCGTTCTTAAAATATGCCGATAAAATAACAGTCATCTTCTTCAAGTTTTCCATTCTTACTTCCCTCCTAATTCTGGAATGCTGAATTCAAAATACATATTTCATATTTCAAGCCGTATGGTCCTTTAACTCTATCCCATCCACCAAACTGTGACGTAACTTTTTCGATTCTATCCACGATGCCCCCTACTCCGTCAGCTCCGGCTCTCTAATTAGAAGATGTGTTTTTCCACTCGTCTTATCAAAGCCGTGATCCACATATCGAGCGCCAGCTTTAGTAAGATTACTCATTGCCTCGTGGAATTCGGCAGGCTCCCATCCATTGAAAAAGAGAATCAGAGTGTCGCCTTTCTTCCTGTCCCAATGTGTTGTCTGCTGTTCTACTAACTCAAACCATTTTGCTCTCTGCATACTGTTCCCGCCGAACAGGTAAATAGGGACCATGTCAAAAATGATTAAACCTTTAGAGCTCCGCGATTTGTGTCGATGATAACCACTGGAATTCCATCAATATTGAATGAATTAATTCCCGACCATGGAGCAAACAAAATAACGCCAGAAATGCCGCCTTTATCCTTAAAGGCCTCGATATATCTTCGAACCTGGTTATAGACGCCTTTCTTGTTGTCGGAAGTTTTCTTAAGCTCAACAACGACGCGATCATCACTGTTAGGATCTTCAACCAAGAAATCGAGCCTATTGCGCTTATCGAGGATATATTCGCGATGCACCGTAAGGTGAGAAAGGTGCTCTTTAAACACATTGTGAGTTGCAACCTGCATAGAGGTTTCGGTGGTTGTTGGTACTGACATGTTGTCTAGTAACTCCGCAACGGCACGAGTGACACCTTTAGTTACCACTTCCTCAGGTAGTTCAAATCCATTTTCTTTTAAGAATGCTCTGGCGGCCTCTTTCATTCTTTCCGTTGTTTGCGACTGCGAATTACCTTCAAATACCTTCGCTTTATTGACGTTGCCTTCAATAACGCCTAAATGTTGGCTTTTCTTAATTCCAAGAACATTCATCATGAATGGATCAAGGCCATAGTTTGTTACGAGGATATAAGCATTTCCATATTTCAACTGGCCGATACGGTCGATTCGCCCAACAATCTGCTCAAGCATATTTGGAGACCAATCAAGCTCAGCAATTACCATAGTTGAGCAGACATGCTGTAAACCATCAACGCCCGCTCCGCCGCGAAGACTCAAGATAAAGACAGAAGCATTTGTTTCAAGGAATTCCTTTTTAGAACGCTCTTTTTCTTTCGGATCTTCACTTCCGGTGCACATGACATATCGAATGCCATTTTGCTTAAGATACTTTTCCCAAATGTCGTAGACTTCACGGTGCCATCCGACCAGGACCACCTTTTCTCCCTGATCCACCAAATTCTTTACGAACTCAATAGCTGGGCGGGCCTTAGCTACTCCAGTAAGTTTCCGAAGTGTTAGGTTAAAAGTGGATGAGCGGTGACCTTCATCACTAATACCACCAGTCAGTAGCGATATGGCTAGCTTGGCAGCAATAGCTTTTTCATCATTCACCTTCCCGAGGTCTGGCGGGATGCTGATGACTTGAGTCGAAATTTTATTGCTAGACTTTCCTTCCCTGCGAATCATAAGGCCACTTGAAATCAAGAATTCATTGAGGGCTTCAGGCTTCTTAATCTCTTTTCCACCTTGGCACCACTCACTGACGAAATTACTTCTCGTTCCAAGTGCAGTAGGGTAAATCGCATCAATTACATCCCACACTTCGGAACCATAGTTCATGATGGGAGTCGCTGACATTCCAACGCAGTAGTTAACTGTTTCTGAAATCGCACGGCACGCCTGACTTTTAGATGAGCTTGCGTTTCTTAGCTCATGAACTTCGTCTATCAGCAAATACTTAAAGCGAGGATCGTTAATATCAACGAGAGCATCTTGCCAATATGGGAGGCAGTTGTAAGAGATTATGAATACATCTGTGGTATCCCAAGGTAAATCGTAGTTTTTGTAACCACGGATGATATGTGTTCGCAGATCGGGAAATGCGAGTTTAACATTCTCTTCCCATTGGGGAGTGATGTTCGAAGGACACACAATCAGACATCGTAGGGTGTCTTCATATGAAAGTACTGAAAGACCTGAAAAGGTTTTACCTTTACCCACGGGATCGGCAAGAAGCGTGCGCTTTAGAGCACCAATTAGGTTATAGAACACCTTTTGATCTTCGAAGAGATCAATCTTCATTTCGCGGCCACGCTCTGGAATTTTGTACTGATTGTTTTTTGCAGAATTCCTGACCGTCTCTTGAACCTCGTCAAACTCGCGAGCCTTGCTAAGGATTTCATCCAGAAGATCTTCATCAATACAGAAGTCATACCGAGACAAGAACATTTCTAGATCGCGGCACTGACTTCTTGTTAGGCTGATTTCAACAATTTCGTGAGTGAAGATACCTTTAATTTGACTGACATCCGCCTTAAAGAAGGGGCGAATCTTCTGCATAACATGAGGACGCGCGTCGATAGCGATTGAATTTTTATCGCTTCGAACCACCTGGCCATCAAAATCTTTTGCCTCGTCAAGAGACATTGTTTGCAGAAGCTTCTCGAGCATACAGAGGCTTAATGCAGATCTTCTGCTTTCTAGATACTATTTGTCCTAATAAATGAAATTTCTATGGATTTTCAACTTTTGAAAACGAGGAAGAATCAAGAAGACCGTCGATAGTTGATTTTTCCACTTCTCCGTTGATCAATATGAAACGATAAGTATTCCCGTGGGGCTGAATGGCCACTAAATCATGCTTAAAAAGAAGGTGAGACTGCCACCCGTTTGCAGAAGACCGCCTAGATGCGATTTCTAATGCACGGTCAACAATTTCATGCAAACTCAAGTTAAGATCGTCCGTTATTGTGAAAAAGTCGACATCCTTTGATAGAAATAGTTCATGATGACCGAACTTTCGATTCTTCTTTTTTGGGAATAGGTAAATTATCGAACCTATTCCGCTAAAAATATTCTTCCAAAAGTGCTTCATCCATACCCTTATTTATTAATAGTCAGCACTGTGACTCTTACGTTTGTATCGTCGAATTGTCCCTCAATAGGTTCACTCCATTCGATTGCAGCGCCACTCACATCGACCTTCCCAACTAACGAACAAGGAAGAATGGCGACCAATGTCCCACCATCATCTAGCAGTTCAATGGCCTTATTAAGATGCTGAAGAGCTCTTCCGTCAGAGAATGGTGGGTTCATTGCGATTTTTTGAAACTTGCGCTCAAAACTCTGAGAAAGAAAATCTCCTTCAACTACGCTGAAACCTTTTTCTTTTAGAATGGAGCAATTCACCGGGTCAATTTCCACACAGGTAGTTCTCTTTTTAGGAAGGCGATCAGACAATCCACCCTGCCCGGCAGATGGCTCCAGAACTCGGTCCCAACTTTCAATGTAACCAAGTTTTGAAATTACCATGCTAGCGAGAGCGGATTTCGTTGGGTAGAACTGATTTGATTTCTTTTCTGGATAACAACCCATTCTGATAATTTCATTTAGTCCTGCAATGGATTCTTCAGGAATATGGAATGTCCCACTTTCTTCAATAGCGCCAAGGTATAAGAGGATCTCTTTAACGACTTGATTCTTGGTATAAATTGAACGATTCCGATATTCGGAAATATCCATCAATATTCTAAGAACTTCATCGCTCAAAAAATTCTTCTGAAGGGGTTTGTCGTATGCTTTCTTTGCCTTAGAAGGTCGACCTTTAGATGAAGCAATAACCGCAGGATACAAGTTCGAAAGAACATCATTAAGGTATATCGCAATCTCTGGATGAACTTGGATATGAATGGTCCCAACCTTGAATATCTTCAAAGTAAGAGCTCCCCCATCTATCTTAACTTCTTGACCGAATTCCGTAATTCGCAAAGTAGATCGCGTTCTTGGATCATAATCATCAGTATCCCGACCCATGTACTTAGCAACAATAAGGCGAAGATCATCAAGAGTTTCGCAAGTGCGATAATTTGGAGAGCCAAAGCTATCTAAAGCATTTGAAATGATCATCTTCTTTGAAAACGCCATTGGATTATTGGTAACGTGATGACCCGATAAAGATCGAAAAATTCCATCGACCTTTTTAGCTAAAAGTTGATCTTTGTTTTTAATGAATTGATCAAGTGTGGCATAGAGATTCTTCGCGCTGAATTCTGGTGTTTTGAATTCGGAAATCATGTTATGCCACTCGGATCTTTCTTGTGCCGACATATAGTCAAGCATATCGGTCTTCTTGATAGCTCGGTCCCAATATTCGGAGTTTAAGGCTTTTACGGCCAGATCAGGGTCCATGTGGCGAGTGTAGGAAGAATGTAGCTTGTTACCCTTGATAAAATATTGAAAAGGCCCTTCAAAATTCTTAAGCAGTTTTCCTAGTTCCGAGATTTTCGCAAGCTCAATTTGATATTCGTTAAACAGATCGGATACATCAGACGCGATTTGATTTTCACTTTTTTGAGCAACGATTTCCGGCAGCATTACTGATCTCCTTATACGGAATTTCAATATGATACATCCTATCATACAACTACCATGTTTACCATGTTTACCGCTATAATGAATGGCAGGAGGCACATAATGAGATTCCTTATTGTCCTTGTAGTCGGTCTAGTATTTTTTCCACTATCCGACATGAGTAAAGCCACCACGCTTCTTCCTAACATTCTCATTGGAACAGTTAGTGAGGTAACCTGTTACGATTTCAATGGCGAGAAGCTTTATCAAACCATGGTGGTCGGTGAAGTAAAGAAAGTTAAAGGTGGCTGGTATTTCAGAACTCTCGAGAAGGGAAACAAAATTACGGTCCACCTCGATTGCTACAAAAGACAGATCACTAAAAGGTAAGGGGTTCGCTGTGTCACGCTTCTTTATCTCTGATATTCATGCCTTTCATGAATTGCAACTGTATGAAAAGTACAGGAATTTTCCTTCGCTTGAAAATATGCACGAAATTATAGTCTATCGTTGGAACAAAGTGGTTTCTAAGCATGATACGACGTATATTGTCGGCGATTTCTCTTTTGGTAAATTTGAGGAAACTAAGGAGTTCTTGTCGCGACTTAACGGCAAGAAGATTCTTATCGTTGGAAATCATGACCGACGATCCAAGCGCCTACTAAAATACCGTGACTATATCGAAATGGGTTTTAGTGACATAATGGATGAGGACGTGATCAAGTTTTCCGTTAACGAAAACGGGACAACGCGAAAAATTCCGGTGCACCTTAAGCACTATCCCTATCATTGGCATCCACTCCGGGAAATTTACAACAAGGTTGCCCAGCTTTTTGGAGCCTTCCGAGAGGATTCGAAAACCTATCATCAATTTTATCCCAAATACACTCCTATGTGGCACATTCATGGGCACTATCACGCTGGCCCCTTGGTTCATGACAACGAGATCAATGTAAGTTGGGATACATTGGGCGGATACCCAATCTCTGAAAGCAAGATTATTGCACTTATTCGCGAACAGGAGAAAAGGTCCAAGATAATCCGTTACCTGGAGAGAATTCTTGGGCGATCAATATAAGGAAATATTCAAAAAAGTCATCTCGGCATTATTCTTTTGTTTTCTTGTTTTGGGAGCATATCAAGGATATGCCAATGATTGGCCTTGCGCTCATGGATTCGCAGTACTATTGACTATTATGTGCGCCTTTAAGCTAAAGAAGATGGCGAAGAGGCATCAACAATATGAGTCTGATATCTCTTCGTGCCTAGACGGTCAGGATCATTAAGCTGATTTTGACTCGCTCGGCTGTATCTGGTTAGAAACTCGACGTGTACGATAGGCTGCGAGATCTACAACTTCAGCCATGTGTTGCTCTTTTTTGAATCTCTTCTTTAAATCAAAGCACATCTGACGGATTCGTACATAAGTCCAGCGGATTGGATTCTGTTCTTTAACCGTCACATCGAAGTCCGGAATCTCAACAACATTAAGGATGGCGGATCCAATAGCCATAAGGCCGATCACTTGGAGAACCATTTGAATAAGCATTAAACCGTTCATAATACCTCCATCGCTCTATCATGGTAACCATGTTTACCATGTTTTTGAAAGAATTACATGGCAAGCGTACCAAGGTGAGATGAACAATCTGACAATTTATGAACAGAAATAATGTGATCTATTTGGCAGATTTCTTCTCGCGGATGAGTTGTGGAAATGGTTGATACCTCTTCTTTACAGCCTTCTTAAGTTCTCGAAAAAGCTCACGCCTCATCGTAGGTTTTGAATCAAAAATGGATACTTCCGGCATCACTTCAAAAATTTGGTCTTCTGGGCCGTGAATTGCTACCTTCCTTAAACTTGAAACACAAACCATTGACCAAATAAGGAAGATGATCATTTCACGGGTGATCAGCCCGCCCATAAGAATGTAGATTCGAATTGCTGCACTCCCTGCGAGCAAGCAATGCCTCTCTAAGGCTTTGGTTGGATGAGTATGAGCATCTATTACGTCAATATTGAGATTCATATCGGAAAGTACCCGTTGAACTTCCTTTGGATAGAGTTCTTTGATTGAATTTATAGTCGCATGAAAAATAATGATGTTAGTCAGCGTTACACTCTCATTCTTTTCAAAATACAAATATATAGCTTCGGTAATTGTAGATCTCGCTGCTGCGACGTTGTCTTCTTTGAAAAAAGAAATTTGCGGAGTGATCAAATGATCCCTAAGTTCAGTCTCTTTAATGCGTTTACGATATCGTCCGTGTGAAATATATCCGTTTTTCATGGCAAGTTTGTATCTCTCGCCTTTTAGAAAAACAATATCCCCTATAAACTTTCCAGGCTTTATCTAGGCAACTTTTTTCGCGAGTATTTGAGCTAGTTCGGATCTGAAAATTTCGGCCATATTTTCGTAATGCTGATATGAATTTGGATCATGAGACGAGGGTGCAATTACCTTTGCAACTCCGTCGCTGTGAATCTTAACATTTCTTACCCCGATTACATTTTCACACATTTCAACAATGCAGCAGTTCGGAGTATCCACATATAGGTTCATCTGTTTGAATTGTTCAGTGGTAATATCAAGCCATTCGCAAATCGCTGCAATAATGAACTCTTGATGAGTAAATGCAAGCACAATTGGAACGTGCGCGTACTTCAATTGAAGAGTTGTGAATCGAGATTTTACCTGATTTAGACTCTCCCCGTTTGGAATAATCACGCCGAACGGATCAGCTTCTTTCTTCCTTCTCAGGGAGTTCTTTTCAGAAAGCGGTAGCTGTTCGTATATTCCCCAGTTCCTTTCATTTAGAAGAGGATCCACCGTAAATGAAATTTCTCGACCCATTGCTACGCCCGCAAGTTGTATCGTTTCTTGAGTTCTTGCGTAATCAGAAGTGAGAATGCGAACCCCGTTATCAAGAATTGACAGAAGTTTAGTTGCCATCTCGTTGATTTGGCTCTCCGCTTCAGGCAGGAGGACGCGAGTTTCTCGGTCGACGTGATTCCTGAATGATTCTGGATAATCAACGCCCTCGCTGTGGCATGTATGAATCACCAAGTTACCCTCGGACTTTGCATGTCTAACAAGAAAGATCTTTCTTCTCATCTGTCGTCTCCCATTCTCATTAGCTTACAAAGCCAATTTTTTAGTCATAAATAACGACAGCGTCCCACTTTGAATCATTATGTTACTTTCGGCAACCATCTTTGTCATATTTTGTTAGAATGGAACCATGGGAAACATGATTACCGTGGTAGTGCTGAAAATATTACTTATCGTCATCTCACTTCCAAGTTTGACGTATGCTGGCTTTTCAAATGGGGAGTGCATCAAGCATAGGTTCACGCCGGATATTACCTATGCCGTTACCGGACTAAATTCTGAGGGCAGCAGATACGGGTTAACAGTGATCGAGATTAACAGTGCTGGTCGAATGCAACCACGATCAATGATTATGGGATTTCCGATACATTCATCCACCATTTTCGTCGATCAAATGTTCGAAAAAATCGAGTGCCATTGGTCAAGTACGGCCTCAAAAACCGAAATTTACGATGATTGGTATGACCCATATTTGAACAGCAAAGAAACCATTGTCGCGGCAAATAAACGCATCCAAATGAAATAAGGAGAATTGCTATGAAAAGCCTTATGTACTTCTTTTTTGAGTTGATCGAAAACTCCCTAAAAATGGTGAGTCAACCAGAGCCCGTAAACGGCGGCATGATTAACCTAACTGGAGCAAAACAGAAACACTTTTGTAAATGCGAAATAATCCTCCAAAGCAACAATGGAGAAATCAGAGACCTCAGCCGTTTGAGACTTCAATAGTTGATCATTTTCTAGGTCCTCCCATTGAATAGATAGAGGGCCTGGAGCCTCAAAAACATGATTAGACTAACTATAATCCTCATTTTTATTCTGATGCTTTGTAGCTGTTCACAGGAGAACTCCGATAGCGCCTCTGATCAAGGTGGCTACAACGCGGTTGGTATGTCTATTCTTGGAACAAAAGCATTTCCAACCACAAAGTATGACACCCCATTTGCAACGCAGATCCTTGTCGTGAATGATTCAAGTTCCAGTGGCGTCTTATCCTATTCGACATCAAGTGCGCTTGTCGATGTCGTAGTGACGGTCCGAGAAGGCTCATGTGCCTTCCCATTGATTCCAGCAGAGACAAGGTGTCTATTTGATGCTGTTGTTAAAGGGACAGACATCGGTGTTCATAGCGTTAGTTTCTCATATGGCGACAGAACTTTTACAATTCCGTTTACTTCGACTGCTCCAGCTGACCTGGTATTTGATAGTAATCCCATCGTTAACTTTGGAACCATCAAAGCCGGGGAGTATCGCAGTACAGTCATTCGCATAAGAAATGCAGGCGGCATTCCCACAGTATTTTCACTAGCTGGAGTTCCATCTTATGCTCTATTAAACTCAGTGAGCTGTGATGGGGAGCTTGATCCTTTAGAGGCTTGCGACATCACTGTAAACTTCAGTCCAACGGTAAATTTAGGGCTACTACAATCAAATATCGTCATCAGCACCAGCGAGCAAAGTTTGATCGCCGATGTCTCCCTCACTGTGATTCCAGCTGATCCTTCGGGCACTATTGGTCAAAAGAACAACCTTACTGAAGTTACCCTATCTGGCGGCCCTAAAGAGGTTGAGACTTTGTTTGTTACCGATGTTTACGGGAATATTGTACCTGAGGGAACGACTGGCGTAATACAGTTTTCTGGCTTGGATGTCGAGCTCCAAGACGGCACGCCAATCGCGAGCGGATCCACAATCGCAATTACGAGCACAAATAATTTCATCTTCAGAATCAAAGCGCCTGCCGGAACTGCGTCGGAATCCTCAGGCGAGGTGAGAATCATATCAGGCTCAGCGGAATTCTTCCGGTCTTATACGGTTCGCCCATAAGCTTGTTGAGGCATTTTATCGGTTTTCGACTTCTCCCCATTTAGCTATCAGATGGAGATAATATGAATATTCGCGAAAATGATAAAATTTTACTTCCGACGATCAATCAAATCATTAGCTCCGCAGCTGATGCAAAAATTGACTTTGCAACAATTTACAGTTCAGAGGATATCAGCTTCAAGGAATCATTCCGAAAGACTGTTCTTGAGCTTATGCCCCTTTCAAAACTAACATTACTCAAAGGTAGATTTGGTGACGCCCTTGTTGAAATTGAGAGTGAGAGCTCTAAATCGAACACGAAAGAGATTCAGCAGTCTCTTCGCTATGGTATTCTCAAGCAACTAAACGAAATCAATGAATCCGGCATCATCCACAAGGCCTTTCATGAGCTCACAAATGAAAGCACCGAGCTTAAGCTTCATCTGCAAAAGAGAGTGAAAGAAGAGATTCCGAGCCAATTCCACCAGTTCATCAACATCTGTCAATCCACGATTGATGATTTAATGTCTGAGCAGGAGTTGACCATCACACGAGCAAGACAAATCAAAAAGAGAATTGATCAAGAAATTGAATCGTTAAAGTATTCATGCCTTTTTGAAAACATCTCTGACAAGCTCCTAAAGATTCTACCGGAAATCGGCGAAGGCATTGTCCCGATTGAAAAACTAAAAGAAGTAAGTGATGAGCTCTACTATCTTGTTGCATATGAAGCGATGACAAAGTTCCTGGAAGTGGTATCGGGAGGAGAAAAAAGTTTAGCTATGACCACCTTGAAGGACTACGTTATTGAAGATCTTGGTTTTGTTCAACGCACTCCGAATCCAGCAGATTTATATGTAAAGATCATCGAGGCATCAACAAGGCGGAATGCCCTAACTCTTAACAAAGATGAATCTTCAGCATCAGAGCTAAAGCGCATAATGGAAAAAAATGAGGAGCTTGTTCAGGCGGAGTATCGTCAGTTCCTAAAGGACTATAAGAACTCGCAAAAGGCAAGCTTCATCCCAGCCAAAGGCTCATATCGCGGTGTGAAGTTTGAGGGGATCGGCCTTGAAATGCTTTCTCATGAAAAGTTGTTCGAAAATGAAGTAACTGTTCATAAAGAACAAGAAACTAAGAATGGCGAAACTATTTCCAAGTACAAGATCATTGATTCTAAAGACAGAGCATGGGAAACGAATTCGATCATCGTTGATCTTACAAGGCACATCAAGGAACATAAGATCCTTGGCGGTATGATTTCAGCTAAATTCAGGGTTTCAGTAACGGTTTATTCACGATGTGCTGTCTACAAACGGGCGCCGATTTTCTAAGAAAGAACAAAAAAGGGGGAGTGAATTCCACTCCCCTGTTTTTATGCGTAGGCATTCTTAATAAGTTCAAACAGAGAAGTCTTTGGCAAAAATACCTTGTCTTGGTTTATTCCATCACTAATTCGACATATCTCGGACGCTTGACTCTTCTCCAACATCTCAGCAAAATCCGAAAAACTCACTACTGTCAGATTGAGTGAAGCAAACGGATCCGGAGAGCCAGAGCGCTCCCATTCACCAACCGTTTTATCTAAGAACCTGTCCCAATCAGCATTGTCCTTTAGCGTGAAAACACCAGGCTCAGCTCCCTTATCCCTTTTTTCAGCAATGGCATTTAGTTCAGAGTACAACATTAAAGTAATGAAGCAGTATGCCTTACCATCGATAACGAATGTGTAAACGCTTTGATCTTGCGGGAACTTAGCTTTCAAGAAAGATAGATTGATATCACAAGGATTAATTTCGACGAACTGAATGGGATTTATTGCAGATGTGGTCACTTCCTTGGACCTCCACTTCAAATTAGAGATAGAGCACCCAGAACTTCCTATTCTGGGCACGCCCTTCTAAATTATAAATGGATCGGCACTAAAAATGATCAAAAAATGTACAACTGGACCATATCATTGAGGATCTCCACTCGTCGTCTGCATGACAGACGAAGACGGCGCCCCAATGATCAAGCTTTCTGAATTTACCACCCCATCGAGTGACATGCTTACGGCATTAAGATCAGCCCTTACCTCAAATTTTGCGCCGTTTGTAAAGGAAAGTTGACAATATTCACCGCAATCAACGATTGAAACGATTTGATCTTTGTCGACCGAGATGGAGTCAGAAACAGGACTGAGATGAGTCATGCCATTCGCGATGCATAACTGAAGCACTTCGCGATATGAGGCATCCAAAACAATTGGCGACCCAGTTTTCATCGAAAGAAGAGTCCTTCGATTTGAAAGACTTAGAGTGGCACACATAACTGCAACAACCTCTTGTAAAGAAACGATTGTTTTGTGATCCAATTTTACCAAGCGATTCATACTTCCTCCTGGTTATGCGGCAGCTGTATTTTTGCCCATAAATCGCTGAGCTCGCTCAACTTGATCTCGGGTCGCGTGTTTTGAAAGAGCAATCAGGTTGTAACAATGCTCGCCAAGCTGCTCAAAAAGGCGTTTGTCGGTCTTATCAATATTTTCGATTCCAACCGCTTCAATAAAATCCAACAAGACAACCATCGGACGCGCGGCGGTAGTAATATCGGAAGTTAAAAGAGCTTTGGAAACCATTTGGTATCGTTCAAATGGAGCAAGAGAAAGATTTGGAGGTGAGCTGAAATTGAGAACCTCGAAGAATGCATTAATTTGCTCTCGGTTAGGAAGTTCTGAAACTATCGCATCTCGCTCCACATTCTCATATTCAAGAGCAAAGGTGACTTTTGTACTCACTGCTATGAAAGCGAACATCATACGATGCCCCTGGCTGACAGTCCCATTGTAGAGACACACACCGTTGCCAGCGACATAGTAATATTCACCCTTTTTCAGATCAGTACACTTTCCAACAACCA
The DNA here is from genome assembly GCF_037996825.1 of Bdellovibrio sp. BCCA. NCBI lineage: Bacteria > Pseudomonadati > Bdellovibrionota > Bdellovibrionia > Bdellovibrionales > Pseudobdellovibrionaceae > Bdellovibrio > Bdellovibrio sp. BCCA. The sequence continues at coordinate 118,793 of NZ_JBBNAC010000002.1, forward strand.
TTGCGCCTCCATAATACCATGGTAACCATGTTTACCATGTTTCTGCGATGGTAAATAGGGAGATGTGTCGAAATGATTCAAATTTATCTATTTTGGATTTAGGCCGAGAGCGGCCTCTATTAAAAAAGAGACGATGTATGCCTGAACCTCATCATTTAAAGCATCAGGTCTGGCCCCTATTCCAGCCAATGTCCGGTTTGCTGCATGTACACACTCATGAGTTAATGCTGAAATTCCATATGGATTAGAAAGATCCCTCTTGGTCCAAATTACAATTGTTTTTGCAAAATTCGAATCAAAAGAAAGACACTTACCAAGGCCCCATGACTGGGAGGATAAGTCCGAAGCAAAGTGTCTTTTGCAGTATGATGTCACCAGTTCTGGATCAGTACCGATAAAGAACACGAAGTCTTGGTTAAAGACTGCTATCCGTGTCTTGAGTGGCTTATGATTGACCGTTCTTTTTTCTTTTCGTGTCCTCATAGATGAATTCCACTTCGTCAGAACTTAACGCTTTAGAGCGTTCTACGTCTTCTCTGGTATATCCACCATTTTTAAGAAGTTCCTGAGCGTTCTGTGAACCAAGACCGTCAAGTCTCGCCTGCACTAAAGCAGCACATATAAATCCTTGGTCCCATGCTGTAAGTTTCTTTCTACCCTTCATGAATATTCCACCCTCCAAGTTGGGTGGATCGTAATCTTTTTCGCGCCATCGTTCACTCGCAAATATGCACCTTTAGCAGAGGTAATTCTATATTCTTTACCTTGGAATTTGACCGTCGCACCACGTTTCGCTGGAACTTGATAATAGTTTCGGATATACGCAAGACTCATGCAGGCTCCTGTTTCGTTTGGTTTTTCCTTCTTTCATCCAAAATTATCTTCAGAATCTCCGGATTCAATAAGTACTGGCGATATTCTTCCTCGGAGATCCCGAGATAATCCCATTCTTTAATATCAAGTCCGGACATTTTAAGCTTTGCAAGGTACACCTTGATTTCTTTGAACTCAACAAGGCCGTTCTGATAGTCCGAAGAGAACGGCTTGGAATTTACAATTTCCGCTTTCAATTCGGTGTTCATTTCTTCCAAGAGTTTAAAAACATCTTCAGCATATATGATCAAAAGAACAACTATTGGCCACAGTAGCAGAAAGATAAAGTAATCGAACATTGTATTGGAGCTAGAGCTAATTTTATCGCGCGGGGAATGTTTTTTAGCCAGAACCAAAAAATTAGCAAGCAAAGTCGGCGCGTGATTGAAAAGTGTGTAGATAACCACTCCGCCCGAAACCATATACAATAAAAAAAGATATAAAAAATGATTCATAATCACTCCGTCAACTTAATGAATTCTTGATCGCCTTTAACATAGAGCGGATGTCTTGGTTCGCCGTTCTTTGTTTTACCTAAGCAGAATAGGTCGTTGTACATTCCCACAATCTGTGTCGCGCGATCTTTAGCGAACTTATGAGCTCCCCACGCTGCAATAATTGGAAGGCCTTTATGTTTTCCGATCTGTTCTGCGATATGTCGATCATTCTCTGGACCGATTGGGTCGGAACTTTTAGCTAAAGATTCTGGATCCGGCGATCTAAGAGCGAATAAGTTAACTACCGTGAGCTGAGTGGCCCCAGCACGCTTAGCAAACGCAATACATCTTCTGATTGTAGGATCATCAACAGAAGCATCTGCCGTCGAAGGATTTAACATAATGAAAAGCATTGGCTTATGCCACCTTAAGACGGAATTTAAACTTCTCGTGAGAACGTATCGATATTTTCCACACTCACTAAGGATAGCCGTTCCCTTATTTTCTTCTTTTGTTTCAATCATAACAATTGTTCCTACCGTTTTCTGCTCTTTGGCTGAAATCCGTGATTTGGCCTGAAAATATCTCTCTTATTCATTTTCCGATAGTGAGGAATATTCTCTTCCGCTTTATCAAAAACAGATGTATTCACTTCAATCAAGGAAGGTGCCCCGAAATCAACGCTCTCAATTGTTTTGATACTTTCATTTACTGACATGTTTCCACTTCGCACGTCGGATGGTGTAATTTCAGTTGGTAGAGGATTCACAATAAAAATATCGCGAGATCTTAGTTGTGCCTGTAGAAGGATAAGAGTCATCAAATGTAGGTGTCGCACGATTCTTCCTGAGCCAGCATAGAAAACCTCACTGTAGTTCATGAGTAATTACCTTTTTTTGGATGAAATAAATGATATACTCATGATATCAGTTCACTGCCACCTTTACCATGTTTACCGTAGTTAAAGATGATGGCCGTATCATTTCGGGAATCACCAATCCAAGCTCGTCAAGGCAACCTTCCAAAAAGACTTTTTCCCGACCACAACTTCAACTTTTTCAACGCGAAGTGTGAATCTGGATAATTCTTTGGGCATTTTTGATGGGCCTGACCACTTAAAATTTCCTTCCCGTTCCTGAGCGCAAGCTGCACAATCGGAAAAATTTCCTGGACAGCCCTTTATATGAACGGGATCGCGAGGCTCATCAAAACGTCCGAAGAAGTCAGTCTTATACCAAGCCTTAGGGCACGGATACATACAAGTAAATGACGTACTGAAGGTCTCTTTAATCCATAACGTCTGACCTTCAAAGAATGGTGAATTTACAACTTGGGAAAGGCTCTGCTTGTTATCTTTCGTCCACCAACTCCATTGTGATCCTTTGTTGTATCGGTCAAAATAGGCATCATTGCATGGAGGGATGAGAAAGATGTCTAGGGGTCGAAGAATCTCAATTCGCCGCTTAGAGTAAAGTTCTCTGATTTCTTTAGTTGATAGAACAATTGATTCAAGTGACATTATTGACCCCTCTCTTGACAATATTCTCTGCGCTGGTCTTCCCTGTATTGTTTCAACAGAGCTTCTTTTTCTTTTTCTTCATAATGGATAACAAGATCGGTGTATTCGAGCATCGCACCTTTATCTAGTATCTCTTTTAATTCGGTTCTCGTGAACTTACTCAACTGAGATCCGATCACCGGGCAATGTTTCTGTTTGACGACGCAGTATTGATCAGTGTTAGTGTAGTTCCAGCAGATTGTATCGTCCCGATGAGGCGCATGTTCTGATTGAAGGCCGCTGTCCCTTAAGAATTCGACAATATCTTCCTCAAGAACTGGACAGATAACCGGGATTTTTTCGTTCTTAAGTTCTTGGACTTGGTCCATTGTTTGACGAAAACCGTAAAATTCACCTTTGTCACAAAAGTAAGGGTTCTCGAAATCTTCATCAGATATCACAATTTTCGGTTCAATTTCCATGTCACAAGATGACGCATTCTCATTCTCAAAATATTCATTTACGAATGGTTCGGTTTGCGTCGACTTTACCTCTACCTTCGCTTTCGAATAGACTGCGGTGTGCGATGGTACTTTTAGATTATTAGCAGCCGCTATCGGCGTTTTTGTATCAATATTCAATGAGGTATAAACGCCAATAGTGATCAGACTTGATAATAAGCAGAGTAATATTTCCCTAAGGACCATCGCCACTCCTCTATTAGCTACTTCTGAAGCCCTTGGTATACCTTGGTAAATTTCTTTCCTCTTACGTGAACTGTGACCTTACATTTACCTTTGAAAGTCGTTAAGTGGCTGACAATCGTTGGACCCACAACTTGGAATGGATCCGCGCCTTTTGGTAATTGTGGACGAGAATCAAAAGTGACAAGATCACCAGACTTCAAATCGCGTTTTTGAGCATTCTTTTTGAAAATGGCCGTACTAATTCTTCCATTGTCTTCAGTTGTTACTTTATAGATTTTCTGTACTTTGTTTGTATTCATGATTTTCTTCCTCTTTCTTATCGTCATTATTGGAGCTCGCGTCTTGGCTCTTTTGACGTTTTTTGGATTTATCTTCCGCTTTGGCGGTAGCTGTATTGTAACCACTATTGATTGAATCGTAGTGGTTGATCCAGTGCTGCTCTCGTTCATTTAGAGTTTTGACATCCTTTACAACCTCAATTACCTCAAACTGCCAATCATCGATCTTTGAATTCAATACATGCTCATGAAACTTTGTGCCCGTAAGGTGGAACATATGCTGATACCACCGAAGAGTTACTGGCTGAGTCGTCTGGCCGATATAGACCATGCCGCTTTCTTTATTGGTTATCTTATAAATGCATGGAGGGCTTTTCCCATACTGGAGACGATACTCGTCAATTTTATCTTTGCGCACCAGAAGATTGCATCGATCAGAACACACCTCAGAGTTGCAATATTCGTTCATTTGTTTCTTCATAAGGTGTGTGTAAGGAGTTTCGCAGACTTTGCAAACATGAACGGTTGTCCAATGTTTTCTCCATTCATTTGTTAATTCAACAATGAAGATTTTGAATTCAGCCTTAGTTTCTTTTTTCGTGATTTTTTCCGCAAGAATTACATCTAGTTCAGATTCAATCTGCGCCTTGGCTGACTTTTTGTCCTTGGCGGAAATGATGTCAATGTGCCAAATCTTGGCATAGAAATGATCTTTTTCAAGAGTCTTCAATTGATAGAAGAACTCTTTCAATTCTCCATCGTCTTTCAGGTCAGATTTTGCATCAGGCATTTAAGTTCCGCGCCTTACTTGTTGTCAGTTGATTTAACGACGACGTATTTTGCTTTGAATTTCCCTGGCTCAAGAACTTCAAGTTTGTTGTTGTCTTTATCGTAGACAATCCAATTCCCTTGACGAACTTTCTTTGGTTGACCGCCACAATCAACGTCAATATCGTAACCGTTGTCATCTTCCATTGCGCCAAGGTCTAATGCCGAAATGGCATCCATGACATCGTTGTCGTAGGATCCATAATAAATCGCGAACGCCTTCGCTTCAGTTTTTACTGATTTGACTGCCTTCAATACTCGAAGAGCTCCAGTAGTTGCATTCAGTGTGTTCATAGTTTATCTCCACCATCAGAGCAATTAGCTTGAAAAGCTCAATTTTTGAGAATGAATTCTTCTTTTCTTTATGCGGCGATCATCTTTAGCACACCATCCCAGTTTAGAACGACGGCCCCTTTCGATTTTGCCTTTTCAACTTTGTCGCCTGGGTCATCCCCTACAATCAGAAAATTCAGTTTATTGGAAACGGAACCAAGTACGGAACCACCAGCCTCTTCAATGACCGCTTTAGCAGCATCTCGTTTAATAGGAAGTGTCCCGGTGATAAGAAATGTTTTACCACTTAGAGGTCCACCGATTCGCTCAACCATTTCTTCAATTTGGACGCCGTTTTTGATAATTTCTCGAACTTCTTCCTGAAAATCGACGGAACTAACTGTTCTAGAAATAGACTCTTGCATCACTACCCCGACATCTGGGATTTTTGCGAGCTCTTCGGCTCTACTTGCACCTAAAAGGAAGCCTTCTACCGTCTTGAAAGTTTTGGCTAAGTCTTTAGAGGTCGACTCGCCGACGTGACGAATGCCCATGGCGTGAATAAACTGCCATAATGTATGCTTTTTGGTAGATTTTATGTTTTTCAGGATGTTTTCGACAGATTTCTTACCCTGTTTTTCCAATGTGAGCAGTTGTTCTTCCGAAAGTTTATACAAGTCAGATGGCTTTTTAACCAATCCCTTACGAACGAGTACCTCAATGAGCCTTTCGCCCACTTTATCGATATTCATTCCCTTACGGGAAACATAGTGCGCCAGAGAAGCTACAACGACGCCTGTGCACTTATTATTGGTACAGCGGATGATGGCCTCCCCTTCAGGTCTAACTGCAACAGATCCGCATTCTGGGCATTCTGGCTTCATTTTATAGACCTTCAGGATTGGGCAGCTTCGCTCGGGAAGATATCGCACGACTTCCGGGATCACATCGCCGCTCCGACGAATTGCCACGTAGCCTCCAATACGAACTCCCATGGCATCAATTTCACTTTGGTTATGGAGAGTGGCCCGTTCAACCGTCACTCCACCAACCGGAACTGGATCTAAAATCGCAACAGGAGTGAGGGCGCCAGTCCTCCCCACTTGCACGATAATATCGAGGACCTTAGTAACAATTTCCTCGGGCTCAAATTTCAAAGCTGTAGCCCATTTCGGCGACTTTGAAATCATCCCAAGCTCTTCCTGTTCTTTGAGTTTGTTCACCTTAACTGTGAGGCCGTCAATGGGGAATGGTAGTTCTGCACGTACCTTCTGGAGTAAATTATAGATCTCGATAATCTTGTTAGGGTCTTTAGTTACCAATGGAAGCTTAACTAACGGAGTATTGATTGTGGTCTGAAAACCGTATTCGGCCAAAGTCGACAGCACTTCGTCTTGTTGCTCAAACTGATCCTGTTCAAGAATTTGGTACGCAATGAACCTTAGAGGCCGTTTTGCAGCAATGGTTGAATCGAGCTGACGAACTGAACCAGCCGCCAGATTTCGCGGATTAGCGTATATCTTCTCGCCTTTTTCTGCCTGCTGTCTGTTGATCAAATCGAAGGAAGCAAAATCAATTACCACCTCCCCGCGAATCGTGACTGTCTTACCAGTGCCAACCAAAGATTCGATTTTCAAAGGAAGATTCTTGATCGTCCTTACGTTCTCGGTGACATCTTCACCTACTGTACCGTCGCCCCTTGTTGCTGCTTGATGGTAAAAGCCTCCAACGTACTTGATTTCCATTGAAAGGCCATCGTGTTTAAACTCGGTGACTGTTTCTCGATCTCCAACCTTTTTTAGAAAATCAAGTAGCTCTTCCACATTGTAGGTATTCCCGAGGCTCAACATAGGAACATCGCGAACAACCTTATTGAACCCTGAAAGGACAGGGCCACCAACGCGTCTTGATGGGGAGTCGAACTCAATAAGCTCCGGAAACTCCTGTTCAAGCATCAAAAGTTCAGCATAAAGAACGTCATATTCTTTATCTGTGATCGAAGGAGCATCGAGCGTATAATAGTTGTAGTTATGGCGGTTGATGACTTTAACTAACTCAGAATAACGAGATTTGGCCTCATTAAAATTCACGATATTCTCCCGGCGCGAATGTTAGTTCTATCGATTTTTTATTTGTTCGAGTTTGGCGTAGGAGTACATCAAACCAACAAAGTAAAGGTCCGACGCAACCATCATCAAATGTGCGAAGGTAAAGGTCATCCACGCGGCCAATAAAACTACCTGGGATCCGGATAGATGAGAAAGAAATGTTATGCTGGAGGTAACTGGCAGAATGGCGAGATAAATGTTTATATTGATAAACATCATCATAACGCCGAATTGATTTTTTGTTTTATTCAGATCAGCTCCGAGACCGAAGGTACTCATTTGCATAAGGCCGAGCACTGACATAATAGCTTTCTCCATGAAATCCTCCAAACTATTATCAGGTTAGCCATATTCTACCATGTTTACCATGTTAATGAGGAAAGTGTTTCTTATTGAGATGATTGAGGCGAGAGCAAAGCCGTTATGAACTTTTGTCTGACTCAATACCAGATTTTCCTCTTTCACTATCACTTGTTTTGCTGATCAGAATTTTAACCTGTCCAACATAGATCGCTATGACATAAATTCTTGGTCCCCTCAAGAAGATGCGGGAAACCGAGAAGATTAAATCCATTCTTTGTCTAGGACGCTTGTATCCTTTAGGGAAACAAAGATTCCAACAAGTACTGCTCTTTAGATTCTTGGCCACTGAGATAGATCGTCCAAAAATGTCGAATCGGTACGCCACCTCATTTTTTTCAACTCCTTTAACAAGATAGAATCCAAAAAACGAGAAAAGAACTCTCCACTGCTTCTTCATACTGCAACATCTCCCTTAATTGTTGGCCTAGGAAGATACCCCTTCAGAACTATGTCTTCTTCCTGAAACTGGTCGATATCGACCACTTTTTGGTTAATTGTTACAGCGGGCATTGGCGAGGCTTTACGTGAGATCATCATCTCAACTTGTGAAATGTGATTTGAATAAATGTGAGCATCTCCAATCGTATGTACGAGATGTTTAGCCTTTAAGCCACAGACTTGTGCCACCATCATTGTCAAAAGCGCATAGCTTGCAATGTTAAATGGAAGTCCAAGGAAAACGTCAGCAGACCTTTGATACATCTGACAGCTAAGAGTTCTTTCCTCTGGATCTACATAGAACTGGAAGAATGAATGACATGGTGGCAAAGCCATTTGATCAATTTCCCCCACATTCCAGACGCTAACGATGATTCGTCGACTCGTCGGATTGTTTTTAATTGCTGAAATTGCCTGTGCAAGCTGATCAATTTCTTTCCCTTCTTTATCTTGCCATCGCCTCCACTGCTTACCGTAAACGGGACCCAAATCGCCATCTTCTCTTGCCCACTCATTCCAAATAGTACAGCCTCGTGCAAGGAGATCGTTATTATTTGTAGATCCACTAATAAGCCATAGCAACTCTTTAAGAACTGAAGGGAAATGAACCCTTTTTCTTGTCAACAAAGGAAAACCTGCCTCTAAATCAAATCTCATCTGGTGACCAAATACAGAAAGCGTACCTACCCCTGTTCGATCCTTCCGTTCCTTGGCTTCTTGAAGAATGCGGTTACATAGAGCTTTGTACTGTTCATCAGCTGCCAACAAACCACGTTCTCGATAGAATGACTCATCCATCCCGATAATGAGTTGAACTTCTTCGCCGGGACTCTCGGCAAGTTTAAATCTCTCGCCCTTTTTATTTATCTTTTGAATGACGAGGTGATTATTGATAGCGAAATTGACCAGATCAGTTTCACCTTTTTCCCCACCTTCATAACCAAACTGCTCTCGAAGCATAGCTTCTGTCAGTTCGTGTCTTTCAAGAGCGTCAATAATCTCTGGCTTCTTTTCTAGAAACATAGGCGTCCTCCATGACGGAAAATTAGTTTTGGTTCTGAAGATCTTTTATGGCAGCAATTACATCCCTATTTCCACGGCTAATCTGAGTATTAATCTCGCGAGCAAGTGGATGGGAGGTTTCTATGAAGCTAAGATCTTTGAAAAGAATAGTTCGAAGATTTGATCCAAGAGTTTCAGGGTCGATCTGCCCAACATGTGATTTGATTTCAAGCATTGGCCGTTGCGCGACGGATTCCGGAAACCACATTCCTTCAGCGTTTATGTCAGGATTGTAAGCGAAATTGTTGATGCAATTCTCTGATAGAAATTTGAAGTACTTCTTAGGGATGTACACGCCAGTTCCGCCCTCTGCCGTCACGACGAAAACGTCGGGCACACTCAATAGTTCCTGTGTCTCAGCTTTACCCCATGGTGTATTGAAAAACCGTTTTATCATCCGACCCCCTACTTACATGCCTTGTTTGATTAAATGGGGTGACATTGAAAATGAGCACTATTTAGCAGAAAATGTCTTTGATTCATCAATAGTTTCGATTATGGCCTTTGATAGCTCCTTACAATTAAAGCCTCTTAGCTCCCTTTCGCCGTTCTGTAACATGATTGGGTATTCGGAACACTCGCGGATCGCCAACACTCGATATGTGCCGCGCCAATGTGGATTGTTAGAGTCGTATCCTTTTGAAACAACAACCATATCACCAACTTTAAAATCCCCAGTCGCTTCTGCCATTTGCTTTCGCTCAAAATCCGTAAAGAAATATCGCGTAGTGCTTTTCATACTGCTTTTACCGCCATAATCATAGTTACCATGATTACCATGTTTTTCATGTTTACATATCGGACCATGGTCGGGTAAACTTAAGATCTATCGGAAAATTTTTTAAAGTCGAAAGTTTGCACGGACTAATAGGAGAACAAATGAACGATAAACTCAATCGTATGCCTATGCCTTTTGAAGAAACAGTTCAATTAATCAGTAACACCGACGAAATCACCCCTGACATGCACATTGCCTTAAGTAAAGCCACTGATAGAAAGGATTACGGAACTGGAGTTCTCGAAAAGCGAATCAAAGAGAACCTTAAATCGATGCTTTGCTCTTTCCTTGATTTTGTTAAAGCGGCCAATCAAATGGACTTGAAGGTAAAACGAACAATATATTATGGCACTGGCCCAGGCACGCCAGAGTACGAAAAGAAAGCAGCCGCATACAAGGCTGGTGAACTCTTCCTTGAACAAGCCATTCTTGAAATTCTCGAAAAAGACAAAAACGGTAATTTCGAGATTGATGGCGTCCTTTCTGCCGTCATTCACTATACGATGGGTGCAGGAACTGAAACTGGGGAAATCATGGAGTCAGTTGTTAAGTACATGCATAACGGCGAGATAGATCTGGTGAACATCGGCGAAGAGTTCGGGGATGTTTTCTGGTACAGCTCAAATTTGTTCGATCTCTTGAATTTGAGATATGAAGTTATTATGGCTAAAAACTCGAAGAAGCTAATTTTGAAGCGATATAAAAATGGTGGATTCAGTGAGTCTCAGGCTATCAATCGCGACACAAATTCAGAAAGAACTGTTCTCGCACAGGGTATATCAGACATTCCTCCTACGTTGTTAGACGGGCAAAAACAAAATGGCAAAACTTCAGAAGATGATGCGGAAATTCGAGAACGTCATCTCGAAGACTGCGTTCAGGAACTCTATGATCTTATCGACGATACTGGTGTAGTAACCGCAAAAGTATCAAAGAAGGCAATAGAAATTTACAACAAGGCAGAGATTCGTGTCAGAGACAAAAAAGCTTCTTAATATCAGCTCTGAGAAGAACAATGACAAGGGGGTTGGTGAGATATCCAACTCCCTTCTTGTCTCACGATACAATAGAATTTCAAGAAGAATCAGAAAATTTGAAACAGCGCTAATAAAAAACGGTTTTGGCAATTTGACGATAAGTCAGATGCGAGCTATCGACTCTAAGACACCATTGATGATCAAATACCTTTCACATCTTGATAACCTTAGGGAATTGCGCATTGAAGCAGAGTATCGGTACGGTCCAGGACTTACGCATGTCGAACAGTTGAAATCATTAAAAAAGCGCAGAAGGGTGGTTTCTAGATGAGTAAAGGAAACAGAGGAAAAAACAAACTGATTATATGTTGCTGGGGAGGTCCAGGATCCGGTAAAACTACGGCCAATCTCGCACTAGGCGCAGCCTTTAAGACCGCGTCCTACAACCTTGAGCTTAACAGGGAGTACGTTAAACCATGGGTTTGGGAAGGTAGAGCAATTCAACCAGGTGATCAGAACTATATCTTCGCTAAGCAATCCCGTGTAGAGAGAATGTTAATGAAAGAGGGTGTCGAAGTTATCATTACCGACTCACCTATGGCTCTCTCAATCATGTACGCCAGAAAGTACGATCCTTTCGATAAAGACGGTGCGAGCTGTAAGCAGATGCTTGCTCAACACCATGACTTCTGTAAAAAACATGGATATAAAGTGGAGCATTATCTTATACACCGGGGCAACCGAGCTTATAACCCCGCTGGAAGATATCAAACTGAAAGTGAGGCAAAGAATCTAGACCAAAATTGTATCGATCTCATGGGTGAGCTGAATATCAAGTTCCAAACAGCTGAGAAAGCTGGTGACATACTTGATGACCTTAGAGATAAAGGTTACTTTACAAAAGAAGAAATCGAAGAAATTAAAGAGAAAATAAGAAGTCAGTTTGAATAAGACTATCTTAACCTCTTGAGGCCGTGACTTCGAATCACGGCCCAAGCCTCCATAATCCAATCGCATTCCGGCACATCAATTTTATCATTTTCCGTGAGATAGTAGTGTTTAAGAGGCAATTTACATTCGCATAGTTTTTTGTAGAACAATGGATTAGAACAAACCTTCACATACATTGCCGACTTTATCTTGGCCTTGAAAGAGGCATCATTGTTCCAGTCGGTAGCTCTTAACTCTCTCCCGATTCTTTTCGCATCATATCCATACAGACCCCTCAGTACTTCTCTACCCTCGCTATCTGGACAGTTCAGATAGTACCAGTATCCTTCCAGACTCTGAAATCTACCTTCGGGAAGATTGATCTCAGTGCGCTCAAAGTTCGACAGAAATCTTCCGAGCTCAGTGCTTCCCTTGGAATATACATTAATGTGATTCACCCCGTCGAATTTTGGATAAAGGTCTATAAAGTTGAGACCTAAATCTGACTCAAGGGATACAAAATCTTCAAAGTTAAATAGGTTGTAAACTTTGATGCCGTTGGCTTTGGCTATTCTAATACCATGAGAAGTGCCACCAGCATCAGGTGTTTCGGTATAACAAATAACGAAGTCAACACGACTCTTAAGATCTGCGCCGAGAATTATCTGTGCATTCCGCCCAAAAAGCCTTTTCGTGTATTCTTTAAAATGTGAAAAGTTGTCTGCAAATCTGCCAGCATAATCAATAGATTCTTCGGTCGCCCCCTCAGGGCGATAGATATCTGCTTCTCCTCTACTGCCACTTTCGAATGCACTATCTGAACCTCTTGCACCACCGCTACGAACAACAAAACCTTCGTAACTTAGAAAACGAGAAAGTGCCTCGATAGCTTCCTCAGCTCTCTTGGAGATGTTACGTGAACCGATTCCAGCGTAAAGCACTACCTACTCCTTATGCAGCATTCATGACAAATTCCACTTCGATGACTTCTTTAGTTGTGGAATTCACGGTTGCTACCGTTGGGTGCAAACCGAAAGTGGTGCTTGGTTCCTTGTTAGGAATGAGCTTGATAATTGTTTTGTCCGTAAACCAGAATTCTCCGGCGTCCGTTTGAAGCTTACCGGAAGGCACTGGGCTCGCATTGGTGATGATCTCAGACGTTTTAGCGAACAAAAGATCCCAGGTAAATCTACCTGGGCCGATCTCCGGTTGTGAAACATCTTTCACGCGCACAGTTGATCTCATGACTATTAGAACTCCAATTTGACTAAATGGGATAACGATCCCAGATTCGAACGCGCAGCTTCCAAATCTCGAAGAGCAGTTAATGGCCACGCCCACTCTTCACTCGATCCACATGTCATTTCAGACCGCGCAACAAGTACGCCGTCCTCCTTTTCAACGACGACGTGCTCAGGATCAACATTCATAGCGGCAGCAATAGCATCCACAATGAACTCCTGATGAGATACGTCCTCTATTTTGGCATTCAACTCAAACCAACCATCATCGGCAGTAACATTATCAAGACAATCTTTACCATGCTGCTCAAGAATTTCTTCTAAGCGTTCAGGACCCAAATCACGAACGGTCCTTCGAATAACTGCTTGGTTTATCACATCAGCAAGTCTATTCATCTTGACCTCCTTGATTTTCACTTTCGCTCTTCGATTTATTGTTCATATTAGAAATCCTCCTCTAACGTAACTTTGCCTTCCATGCCGACCTGATACTCAGCTACTTTCCTCTCAAAGAAATTCGTTACAGGCTGCACATCTTGAAGTGCCATGAATGAGAAAGGATTTTTAGTATTGTAGATTTTGCCAATACCAAGGGCCGTGAAACGCTGATCGGCGCAGTACTCAAGGTACTCTCGCATACCCTTCATGGACATGCCAGTAAGACCCTCCTTCAGAACATCCTCAGCAAAAGCCATTTCACATTCGATAGCTTCAGCCAACATTTCCTTAACATCTTTAATCAGGTCCTCATCGAACAACCCTGGATATTCTTTCTTCGCAACGCGGATGACGGCGAAAGCAAAGTCCATGTGGCAGGTTTCATCTCGGAAAACCCAGTTTGTTCCTGAGGCAAGACCAGCCAACAGCCCCTTTGAACGCAAGAAGTAAACGTATGCAAAAGCTGCATAGAAGAATAATCCCTCAATACACGCAGCAAAGCAGATCAAATTCAAAAGAAACTGCCTTCTGTCTTTGTCCGTTTTTATCTCCGAAAGATCATTAATGTTGTCGATCCATTTCATCGCAAAGTCTGCCTTCTTTTTGATTGAAGGGATATTCTCGATTGCTGCAAAAGCCTGCGATCTCTCATTAGGGTCTGGAATATAATTATCCAAAAGTGTGAGATAGAATTGAATGTGAACAGACTCTTCAAACAATTGTCGAGACAAATACATACGAGCTTCTGGTGAGTTAATATGCTTGTATAGGTTCAAGACAAGGTTGTTACTGACAATTGTGTCACCCGTAGCAAAGAATGCAACGAGCCTCTTAATGAGGTGCTTCTGTCTGTCAGTCATCGCATTTCCGCGCAAATCCTTGATGTCTGTTTCGAAACTAATCTCACCAACATGCCAAGTATTTTTAATTCCAGTTTCGTACATTTCGTAGAACAATGGATATTTCATTGGACGAAGTGTTAGATCAAACCCTGGATCAAGAATGCTATGCTTTTTGCTCATCAATATCCCCTTTTACTTTGCTCGTGCCTTAGTTTGATTTCCCATGATTTCAAATTTGAAATCACAAATTGCATAGGAACGAAACACTTTCTTAAATGAACCACCGTCCGAAATCGCTCCTTGTGTTTTACGAACCACCTTATTTGCCAACCGTTTTGCCTTAGATTTCCATTTTGAGCCGTATCCATGGGTTGCAATCGGCATCCTGAATGATCGTGACATATTCCTTAACTCCAATATCTTCGGATTTCAGACATTCATTTCCGCATTTTGGTAAATAGGAACAAGCCTTCAAACCATCAAATCGATCACTATGAGACACATAAATATTAAATACCATCTTTACCATGTTTCCCATGATATTATTAGTTTGCGGAGGTAAACATGGCAGTATCTTCCAGAATATTGGTCATTTATAAAAACAGAAAACAATTGGATCCATTCCTTGAGGCACTTGTTACTCAACGTGAGAAAGTATTTCTTGGATCCATGACTGTATTTTACAGATTTTTTATCGCTGCCGTTAAAGTCTTACTGGGGTGGAGTTTGTTGCCTAAGTGTCACCGAATTGATACAGAAAAGTCTGTTCCACGAACCGTTGATGATTTTGACTTGAATGACCTCATCATCCTCGACAACGTGTCGATGATAGAATCAATGGAGCTTCAACTACTACGACAAAAGATCTCTAAGTTTACGACAATTGAAGTGTGTCGGTATGAAGAGGCAGCCCTAATAATCGGCTCTCAACCAAAAGGAACTTACAGAAGAACAATGCTGTTGGCTCCAGAGCTCGGCAATGAAGGTTTTTATGACAACGACCCAACGATTCATCACATGGCGGAAAAATGGAGAGAGAAAGTGGCCTAGATTAGGCCCTTCTCCTTCAAATCTTCAATAATATCTGATGCGCCATTTACTGACTTATATTTTATTCCGAGTTCATTCATCAACGCTAGGCAATCACTATCAATAACTTTTGCTTGTTTGAGATCATGAATTCTCCCCTCGTCTTCAAAGTCATTTTCACGCCGAATCATAAAATAATGTTCCACTTTGTAGCCATGATCTTTGGCGATCTTATGATGTTTCTTTAATAAAAGTTCACACACCTTAAATTCTCTCTCATATGGATCATTCAAACGACCATAAAGGATTCCGAGCATGAGCGGAGAATCAGTCACGATTGCACCCACGCCACTGGCCATGAGGTGTCTTTCTTTCTTCGCTTGGACCTCGAAGACATAGCTTTGATCTCCGGGGTGAAAAGGACGCTTTTCAAGAACCCAATTCTTGAATTCTTCTTGAGAAATCTCAGCAAAAACTCCACAGTCCTTGAGGTATCCGGTAAGTGAATGAGCAGTGCCCGATTTTCCAGAACTTGGGCCACCTGTGATGCATACGATAATTTTTTGTCTATTCATTGATTTTCACCATATAAAAAGATTAAACAGGTCGGGCGCCCATAAGTTAGGCGCCCGCAGAAGGCTACTATTGACAAGCTTCGCACGCTTCAGGATTCTCCAATGAGCAAACAACCGCCTCAGAATCCGTGTACTGCTTTCCTGTGCTTGTCTCCACCGTCTTACCAATCTTCGAAGCTCCACGACTGCGAAGATAGTATGTCGTTTTCAATCCCCTCTTCCATGCATACGCGTACATGGATGAAATTTGACCCATTTTTGGGTTTTCAATGTACAGATTCAGACTCTGAGACTGATCAATAAACGGAGCCCTTCCAGCAGCAAGATCGATCACGCTTTTCATCTTCAATTCCCACGCTGTTCTATAAAGCAGCTTCAAATCGCCAGGAATTTGTTCAATATTTTGAATGGAGCCGTCAGCCTTTACGATCTCAATGCGAATGTCTTCATTCCAAAGATTTAAACGCTTCAAATCTTCAATTAAATAGCGATTCACTTGCATGAATTCACCGGACAAAGTCTCTCTCTTAAAGAGATTCGACACTTGTGGCTCAATACACTCATAAACACCAACGATTGAAGCAATCGTTGCAGTAGGAGCAATTGCGATCATCAATGAGTTGCGAAGTCCGTGCTTTTTAATGTCATCTCTAAGTGCCTTCTTATCCATCTTGGTGACAGAAGATACGCCCCAAAGGTCATGTTGCAGAACGCCGTCAGCGGCGCGGGTGTCTTTAAAATTTGGATGAGCACCGAGTTCTTTCGCAAGATCGCAGCTTTGACGAAGTGCTGAAAAGTAAATAACTTCTTGGATCCTGTTGGAAAGATCAAGCGCTTCCGCCGAATCAAACGGCAGGCGCATTTTGAAGAAAACATCTTGAAGACCCATAATACCTAGACCTACAGGCCTCCATTTGAGGTTCGACTCCTTTGCTTCAGGGATTGGGTAGAAGTTGATGTCGATCACACGGTCAAGGTACTTGATTGCAGTCTTCGCTGTCTCTTCCAGTGATTTGAAATCGAATTTTCCTTTTGAGCTAACAAATTTAGACAAATTGATGGATCCCAGATTGCATACTGCTGTCTCGGAGTTTGAAGTCACTTCCAAAATCTCGGTGCAGAGATTTGATAAGTGAATCACGTTCTCTTTGTTCTTTGTCTGGTTGGACTTTCTGTTTGCAGCATCTTTAAAGTTCATCCAACCATTGCCAGTTTGAGCAAGTGTCTTCATCATGCGAGCATACAGATCTGACGGATCAACCTGTTTTTTGTACAAACCAGCTTGTTCAAGACGCTCGTATTCAGTCTCAAACTCATCGCCATATAGGTCAACCAATTGAGGAGCCACGGCTGGGTCAAATAGCGACCAAAGTACCTTCTCTCCAGAAGCACTTTTCTCAAGGCGTTTCATGAAGAGGTCAGGGACCCAGTTTGCGATATTGATATGATGAGTTCTTCGGTTGTGGTCACCTGTGTTGTCGCGCAATTCAAGGAAATCTTCGATGTCCGCGTGCCACGTCTCGATATATACGCAGGCAGCACCTTTACGTTTTCCACCTTGATTTACAGCCGCTACGCTAGAATCAAGCGTTTTCAGCCATGGCACAATGCCATTTGAGTGACCATTAGTTCCTTTAATCAAGGAACCATCGGCGCGGACGCGACTGTAAGATACCCCAATTCCGCCAGCGAACTTAGACAGGCGAGCGATATCAGCATAGCCTTTATAGATTCCGTCAAGGCTGTCAGGTGGAGAATCAAGTAAATAGCAAGAGGACATTTGTTGATGGCGAGTTCCGGAATTGAACAGTGTTGGCGTAGACGCCATGTAAGAATGGCTTGAAAGAAGGCCGTATAATTCCAATGCTTCACGAACATCTTTCGCCAAACCACAAGCTACGCGCAAGAAAAAGTATTGTGGTGTCTCAATTACTTGACGACTTTGAGGGTTTTTTAAAAGGTATCGGTCATAGACTGTTTTAAGTCCGAAGTACTCAAAGTTGCCATCCGCCTCTTTGTTAACTGCACGATCCAGCTTGATCATGTTCTCTTCAACAAATTTCATTGTTTCTTCGTTGATTAGACCGTTTTCGAAGGCATTTTTAATAGCCCCAGAGAAGCTTGAGATGCCTTGATATGCGACTTCTTTTTCAATCACTGAAGATAGAAGATTTGCGGCTAGTCGCCCAAATACAGGGTCTAAACCAATTGAATTGGCAGCTTCCTGAATTGCTAAATCGTCAATTTCACGCGAGGAAATTCCATCGCGTACTCCATTGATAACTTTTTGAGCGAGCAGAGCGCAGTCAATTTTTAGACCGTTGGCAGACCTCTTGATTCTCGCAGTGATCTTGTTGTAGCTCATCTCTTCTGTTTTACCGCTTCTCTTAACTACCTTCATTTTTCCTCCATGAATAAAATTTGACGCTTCTTTTGCGACCAACAGTAAATAGGGACGAGATAGATTTTCAGTTCATCATTTTCGTCGTTTCATGCGATCACTACGGATCGACGCTTCCTGTTTACAAATGGCAACCCAGGAAACCCGTAGAATCAGTAAGAAAAGCACCACTGAAGTGGTGACAATAATCCCGAAGGCGGGATCTCCAATAATTGAATAGATCTCGTATAACACTTAAAGCTCTCCACGATGGGCGTGTAACACCCCTTTAAGCTCCTAACTCGACTAAATAGGAACGAATTCTGTAAACAACGAGAAAAACCAAAGAATGGATACAATAAGAAATTTTTATTCCGGAAAAACCAGCGCACATAGCTAAGGCAGTAAGAAGTGACCATGCAACGGGAGAACTAGATGTCACAAAAATGCTGTACTTGCCCTGGAGAAGTGAATCAAAACGAGAAAAGCGGCCCTGTCGCACTTTTCAAAACTACCAAAGGTGAAGATGTTGTTGTCTGCTACAACTGCCTGAAAAGCCTGTTGTCGAAAACGGTGGATAAACCAGCAAAGGTGACTCTACTGCACGACACTCCTAATGAAATCTACGCCCACCTAAATCGACGAGCGGTCTCCCAAGATCGCGTAAAGCGAGGCATTGCTCAAGCAATCGCGCGACATCACAAAGTGATGAACGACACCTCCATTAAGAAAACAAATATTTTCATTCACGGACCATCAGGAACTGGTAAAACCCTGATTTCACGGGTTGCAGCGGAAACACTTGAGATTCCATTTGTTGAATATTCTGCAACGGAACTCACTCCTAACGGATACGAAGGTGATTCATTCACATCTATCTTCAAGGCGCTTGTTATGGCAGCAGGGGGAGATGTTGCAAAAGCTCAAAAAGGCGTCGTCTACCTGGATGAAGTGGATAAATTTACAAAAAAGTATTCTGCCGAGCGATCTGGACTTGGCGTTACCGTTCAAGCGCAACTTTTAAAGATCATTGAAGGTACAACACTAAATTTGTCACAAAAAGGAACAGATGGACAAAACATCATGTTCGACACCACTCACGTCACATTCATCTTATCGGGCGCCTGTGAAGGCCTTTTGGATGGAAAAGATGAGGCACGTCCGGTAATCGGCATTGCGAGTGAAGAACCAACTCCACACAACAAAAATCGTCAAGTCACTACTGATGATCTAATTGAGTACGGCTTTCTAAGGGAACTTATTGGAAGAATGAGTATTGTTTGCGGAACTGAGGACCTCACAAAAGATGATCTTATCAAAGTTCTTTTGGACGTTGAAGGAAGCCCCCTAGATAATCAACGAAAAATCCTCGCTCAAGATGATATCGAAATTGAATTCAGCGATTGCTTTATCGAAGCAGTGGTTACTGACGCCATGGAAAGAAAAACTGGCGCACGAGGCCTTGAAGTTGAAATCGAAAGAAGAATGGAAGAGGTCCATTTCAATCCACTTCTGTACCGAGGAAAGAAGATTGTCATCAAAGCAGATTCCTCAATTACCGTGTCTGAACAACAAAAATCTGAAAAATCAAAAGAAGAAAAGAGGACATTGACATGCGTTTAATGGTGGTTGGGCTTGTAGCCCTGAAGGAGTCTGGTAAATCGACTTTTTTTAACGTAGCTCAAAGCTTGTATCCAGTACAGGAAATCATGCTTGCGGGTCGCCTAAAGCAAGCTTGCTCGGTCGCTTTCGGAGTGCCGCTAAATCATTTCGATGATCAGAATTTCAAAGAAAAGCCTGCGATCTTCGAAAATCCTGGTCCAGACGCAGACCTTCTTACTGAAGAAAGACTTCGTGTGATCCTTCAGATCTTTGGTTATCCAGACGAGGAGTCTTTCCAAAAAACCAAACACACCATTGGCAATCGTCTCCCTACCCCACGAAGAATGGCTCAATTTGTTGGTACTGAAGTCATGCGCGACTGTATCGACCCAGATATTCACATTAAAAAAGCAATTGAAAAAATGGATCAGTTTAAAATCAACATCGTAACAGATATCCGATTTGCAAATGAGCTTGGGTGGTTTAAAAATGGCGAATATGATTTTACCTCCGTTCATATTCTAAGGCCCGACAAAACACCTCAAGATCTTGAATCCGCCCATCCTTCCGAAAAAAATGTGCTTGAAGTGGGCAAAGGCTGCGATCACACCATCATCAATGAGGAATACAGCGCTTATAAATCTGGAGTAAAAGAACTTATTGAGAAAATCATGCTTGACCAGTCAGAAAAGGAATTTCCAACATATTTAAGGAAACATGCAAACTGCCTCAATAAAACCGCCTAATCCACCAGGCCCGCGCAATACGGGCCTTACTTTTTTAAGAAAATGTTGTGTATCATTTTAGCCCAATTCTCACGTTTTTCTAGTTTCCCATGTTATTCATGTTTACCATGGTAGTATGATCAGGCGGGGTAATAATGGGTAAATTGACGATCAGAGATCTTGTTTCGATTCACTTAAATGACTATGTTGAGCCTAAGTTCAATCTAATGATCACAACAGACGGGAAATTAACGCATCTGGAGACTCGTGCTCTACTCCCATTCTTTGCAGAGGACCTGAATACTGACAAAGCTGTCGTTATTCGAGATAAGAACAGCTACCGCCATGATTTAACAAAGTTTATGTTACACCCTCCGGTGAGGCCGAATAATTCACTCCCCGACGAGGTCCGACATGCTATAAAGACACATGTGGAAATCGCTGCCAAGTTCATCGTCGACGAAGCTGTGATTCCGGTATATTGCGACGGCTATCAAATGATCTTCATTACTAGCAACGAAGCATACATTGAAGAAACAGAGTATCGCCCAATTGATCTCTATCGCGAAGTGTTTGATCAAATCTTCAATACATTTGTGAACAGGTGTAACGAGACGGAAAAAGAAACATTCCGTTACCTAGAATCAACTCCAAAAAATCCTTACACGGACATGATCAAAAACAAGATCCAGCGCGGCCCCTCTGAAGATACTGCTAAGGCGAAAGTCCTACCAAAAAATCAGCCAGACACCAACACGATCAAGTTCTCGCAAGTCATGCAAGAAACTGACTTTGACCTACTTGCACTGGATTTGAAATCAAAAGTGATCGGGCACGATCAGAACATCGACGAAGTCATAAAGGTCCTAAAATATCGAAGGCTGAATCTTAATAGCAAAAATCCTCCGTCATTTATTTTCGCAGGAGTTTCCGGAACTGGAAAGACGCAGCTCGGCCTAGAGCTAGCCACATCGCTTGGATTTAACTGTGTTCGTTTGGATATGAGCGAATATAGAGAACCGCATAACGTCGCTCGGATCATTGGTGCTCCGAATGGATACATCGGCCATGGCGAAGCTGGCGTACTTGACGAGTGTTCGAATACCTTTAACGTCATCATTATTGATGAAATGGAAAAGGCGCACGAGGACGTTATGGACATCTTCCTGCAAGCGCTGGACTACTCAACAATCACAAATGGTAAAGGTAAACAGATTGACTTCTCTAAGTCTATTTTCATCTTTACCACAAATCTTGGCGCTAAAGAAGCCACTGGAAATCGAATTGAGATCATGAAAGGTTCCTCCTCAATTGATTCGGATATTAAGAAGAGTGTTAATCTTGCCCTCAAGACCGAATTTGTAAATCGCTTTTCTAAAGTCCTAACTTTCTGCTCTCTCACTGAGGATGACATGCGTCGCATTCTCGATGTCGTAATTAAGAAATATCAGGTTGCTATTCGTGAAAATCACCACGTAAATTTCACAGTCGACTCGAAAATCAAGGAATACATTCTTCATAGCACCATTACCACAAATATGGGTGTTCGCCCTATGGAAAGAGCCGTTCAGAACGAAGTGATGGAAAAGATCTCTGACGCAATTTGGAATCTTACCAAAGTTGAAATTATTCAAACTAATCTCGGAATGATTACAGTGAGTCCGGCGAACGAGGCTCACAAGAAGGTGATGGCAGCATGAGGAAATGTGTCGTTTTCATTTCTTTCATTATATTTGGAAATACCACTCACGCCCTGGACTTCCAAGAAGCCAAGAAAATGCTCTCTAAAATCCATCGTGATCACGACCAGCAAAAAACCGTTTATTGTGGTTGTGAATACAGTGGAAACAAGATTGATTTGAAGTCTTGTGGATATAAGACCCAAAAGAACGCGAAAAGGGCCTCGCGACTTGAGTGGGAACACATTGTCCCGATCAGTGCTATTGGTCAGTCCTTTTCGGAATGGCGCAATGGGAATAAGGCATTATGTGGTTCAAAGA
Source organism: Bdellovibrio sp. BCCA (assembly GCF_037996825.1). Classification (NCBI taxonomy): domain Bacteria; kingdom Pseudomonadati; phylum Bdellovibrionota; class Bdellovibrionia; order Bdellovibrionales; family Pseudobdellovibrionaceae; genus Bdellovibrio; species Bdellovibrio sp. BCCA. The sequence goes on from NZ_JBBNAC010000002.1 coordinate 141,175, forward strand.
AAGGCCGGACATGCGCAAAGAACAACGATAGGTTTGCTCAAATTGAAGGAGATATGCACAATCTTTGGCCTGAAATCGGTGAATTGAATGGTCTCCGCAGTAACTTTCCTATCGCCGCACTCTCAGGTAGTAATTATGATTTCGGATCCTGCAAGGCGAAGATTAAGGATAAAAAGTTTGAGCCTCAATTAAATAAGGGATTAGTGGCGAGAGTATACCTGTACATGGATGATGCATATCCTGGACACGGAATTATCTCCACCAAAAATCGAAAGCTTGTGGAGGCCTGGGATAAAACCTACCCACCTTCAGATTGGGAATGCGAAAGAGAAACAATCGTCAGCAAAATCCAAGGCAAGAGCAACAAATTCGTCTTTTCCCGCTGTAAATAATCAACTCATTTTTCAAGTCCTCCCATTTAAAGTCTGAGGGCCCATGACGGGCCATAAGATGCATCCGGAGGAAGTATGCCCGAACAAAAGATTTACGCTACCACTCGTGAGTGGGTTGAAGACACCTTATTTAAAGAAGTGCTTAGTGCAGCAAAACCCAAGAAGATTGATAAGTCACTGACAGTCCAATCATTCTTTCCTCGCGGCGTAGCACTTTCAATGCAAAAGGACATGCTGAGAGTATACGTGAGACAAATTGAACTTAAATTTCAAGTTAGTGCTGCATCTTATATTAATAAGCCAATACCTGAGATCATCGACCGGATCACCGAACTAATCAAAACACGTCAGAAATTCGGGAGCAGACCTTTTAAGAAAAGGTATTAAGACATGAACAAACAGAAGTCCACGAATCAAGATCTGAACCATTGCGATAACACCAATGCTCTATTAAATGTAATTTCAAGTGAGCGGAGAGCGGTCTGTATAAAGACCATGCTACCACATTTAAAAGAAGGTAAGGTCTATCAGGTTGTGGAAGAACTTTGCCATATGTTTTACATTGTTGCTGACGACGGTGAAGTCAGAGCTTACAACAAAACAAGATTTAAGGAAGAATCCCCTCCCCAGCAAGTGGGGTAAACCAAGGAGGGGATCCGCACTATTCAGAATCGATCTTAATGTAATAAAGTTCTCTTTTGGCCCTTGTGATTGCTACGTATCTCATATTCTCTTCTTGTTCAAGTTCCCACTCTGACTTTGCTCTCTCATGAGGGATTTCGTGGGCATTTAAGAAAAAAACACGATCAGCTTCCAAACCTTTTGCTTTATGGATAGTGTAAAGCTGAACCGCACTCCCGCCAGCTTTGCTTGATGAAAACACTTCGGTAATTTTTCTGATCAACTGAGTCTCAGAAAGAGTTGGATTTGCCTCACCGATTGATTTAATGAAGTTGGCAACATCTAAATCGCCGGAGACATTCACACCTTCATTGAGTGATTCTTTAAGTGCTTTGATAGTCTCCTTGCAGGCCTCAGCCACCTGGCTTCCTGACATACCGCGAGCGCCCTTGAGTATTTCTTGAGCTTTTTGGATAAATTCTTCGTTCCCACGGAAACTAAATGGAGTTCCCATGGTAAATAGTCGAATTGCAAGAGTCATTAATGGCGCATTCGTTCTGCAAACTACCATGTCATTGACCAACACATGCTTCTCGGGATCAGCATCGGGAATCACCTTTACAAGTCCATCCGGAGCTGTATCAAGTGCCTTAATATCAGGAACGACGCGATTTGCTTCAAGTACGATGCTCTTTGCACACCTGAAAGTCCTGGTTAAAGTGAACTCAAGGCAGTTGAACTGAGTCTTGATTTTATCAAGTATACTCCTGCGAGCCCCTGCGAAACCATATATTGACTGATTCGGGTCCCCAACAGCAATAATGCGACTCTTTTCGTGACGAGCTGATAGAACAAGTTCAAGCTTAATGTCGGAAATATCTTGAGTCTCATCTAGGTAGATAATGTCGAACTTAGGACACTCCCAACCATAAAGAACTGGCATAACAATTTGATCAGTATAATCATAAGTCATGTTTTGCGCAATCTTCAGTGATTCTTTTGTGATAACTGACGCTACTTCGACAATCTTATCAAGATCACCATTTTCACATTTCAAACTGTACTCAAAGAAGAATTTCTTCCAGTTTTGTGGCGTATCTTCAAGGAACTTCTTTTTAATGAGCTTTAGATTAGGCGTGATTCCATTGGTTTTACCAATCTTTACAAGATTGAGAATTGTTCTCTTGTTGTTCTTTGAGAAATCTTTTGAAAGTCCCAAAAGCCGCTCAACTTTTGAATATAGCTTAAATAGCTTCAATTCATCGAATTCCGCTTTAGGCATTGCTTTTCTTATTGAAGAGTTTCCAAGCGAATTAATAGTTACAGCGGTAGCAACATCACGAGGAATGCGTCTCTTTAATTCATCAGCGATATCTTTATTGAACGCCATAAAAGCAATTTTTTGTCCAGCGGGGACTCGTTTTGCAGATTCAAGAATAGTAAATGTTTTTCCCGATCCAGCTTTGGCAATAACAATCAATGATCTTGATGTCTTCGAAATTGCTGAAAAGATTGCCTCTTGTTCAGGTGAAAAGACTATCTTCCCTGGAACTGCTGACACTTTAATTTCCGGTACAACCTCATCGAAGAAAGACATGGCTAACCTGCCACGTCTTCTTCATTGTGATTTGACTCGACTTGAGTAGCAGCCTTCTTCTTGCGAACCTTTTCCTCAATTCGATCCGGAGGAGTTGGACTGAAGGTCATAGGGTTCTCAAAAGTCTCTTTTGAAACTTTATATGAGAAGTTTCCTTTCTTCAGTAGATACAAAACTCTTGTACACAAAGCCTGAAGGCCCGTGTCGTGAGTGATGATCTTAACGCCAGTATGGTCCTTAGCAACATCCATCAACAAGCGCATTGCGATCTGCTGGCTTGTAGAGCATAATCCATCAAATGGTTCATCGAAGAATGGGTTGTTGAAACGAACCCCACATCTTTCTTCTGCCACTTCACGGATCGCTAAATTAGTCGCAAAGATAAAACGAGCCTTCTGCCCTCCAGAAAACGAATGCCATGGCTTTTCACGACCATTCAATTTAAAGACCTTCCGAATCTCGTTTTTAACAGATCCATTAGCCAGCGTAACTTCAGGAACAAATTCTACAGACATCACGCCGTCAAAGCCGAACTTCGACATTTTTGTATGAATGCGGCTATTTAGAACCTTGATAGTGTCGTCGTATACGAATGCCTTGATTCCTTTTCTTCCAAATCCCTCAAGCCAAAAGTTGTACATTTCCATTTCAAGCTCTGCTTTTAGAAGACGATCTTCGGTATCTTTAATGCGAGCCTTAATCTCCTCAATTTTATCATTTGATTGAGTAATAAGCTCAGCATAAGGGTCTTTCTCAGCTTTCTTTGCCTTACCTTGTGCATCTAGAGACAACATTTCTCGGTGGGCGCTGCGAGATTCTTCTTCCAAAGTCTCGACCGCCTCAATTTTCGGCTTCAAATCAGCTAAGCGAACTTGGATCTTCGCAGTCTTTTCTGCCTTCTGCGTTTCAAGTTCCTTTAGTTCGGCTGATAGTAATTTTCCATCGTCGGTAATTTTCTGAAGCTCTTCCGTTTTCGTGTTTAACAATTTCAAGACTGACAACTGCTTGTCTTTCAGCTCTGACAATGTTTTTTCTTTTTGAACTAAAACATCCAATTTTGCAGAAAGATCTTTCTCTTCAGACTCCAATGATTCCATTGATCTTACCGACGAAAGTTCTTGTCTTTCAATCATCAACTTTGAAGAAAGATTTTCATCATACTTGAGGCTCTTAAGTGCCTTATTGGCCAAATCAATCTTATGACTTAAATCATTGAAAGTAGTTACATCGACCGAAATGGCAATTCGTTTTTTCAGATCCTCTTCGATTTTTGGATCCACTTTTAAACTTACAATCTTCGCGGAGATCTTTGTTACTTGACCTTTTAGGACAAGAGCTTTTTCAACTCTTTCTGTAAAAAGATATTTTTTATCAATCTCCTCATAGCTTAATTTCAGGTTATCCATCTCAGAGTTCAGCGATTCAATTTCAACTTTAAGTACTTGCAAGTCCGAAACTGCTTTTTCAGCCTTCTCTTTGGCCTGCTGCTGGTTTGTGTGTTCATGTTCGCCATATGGACGATCACAATAAGGGCAGGATTCAACATCGCCCTCAGGCTTCTTGGCTAGCTTATCGACTTCACCTTGCTGAAGTGTCAGCATTGCTTTTTTGAGGCCAAGATCATGCTTTTTACTATTTAGATTCTCCAACACAGAATCGCGTTTTTGCTTCAATTCAATCGAACTCTCCGCAACAGCGAGGTCTTCAGTTTCCGCAATACCAAGCACACTAAGACTAGCTTGCGTTTCTTTCAAACTCTTCTCAAGATCTGAAAGTTCAGACTTAGCAAGCTGGTTTTTCGCTTCAATTTCAGCGAGTTGTTTTCTAAGCGAATCCACATCTTCTGTTTCAAGACGATCTACGTCTGGGCGTTTTGCAATAAGTACTTTTAGGGAATCGCTATGGCCTTCAATTTGTTTTTTGATTGTATTGATCTCGGCCAACGAAAGATTATTTTCACTGATAAGTTTATCAATTTCGTTTCTGCGCAATTCTGCCGCGCGAATCTTTTCAGGATTCTCTTTGATCATCTTACGAACTTCATCAAGGTCAGAAGCGACTTTTGACTTGTTTGCAAGGACCAATTCAGACTCCATAACCTTAACATCAGTCTCCAAAGTTCTTGACTCATCTTTGATTGTATTAAGTTGCTTATTAGCTTCTCTATATTCGTCTTGCTTTGTGCGATAAAGATCAGGAAGCTCCATAAGGCGAGGATTATTACCAAGAGCTACAAGATCTTCATTAAGAGTCTTATACTCAGCTCTTGTTTCTTCATTAATTCCTGAATTTAATATCTGAGCGTCGAGTTTTTCCTTCTTTTCTTTTTGCTCGCGAAATTTTTGACGTAATTCATCAATCTGGACAGCGATATTTTGAGCGAATTTATGACTCAATTCCTCATACTTAGCAACATCCGACTCTTTTGCAGACAGATTCTCGTCAAGACGTTCTTTTGCCTGCTTGATTTCAGTAACAACTTTAGATTGTTCGTCAGCAAGCTTTTTCACTTTATCGTGAGATTGATCAACGAATTCAAGTGGAAATAGCTCCATCAATACTTCTTGAGTCTTAGCTGCCGTAGCTTCAAGAAGTGGAGATTTCTCTCCCTGCGCTGTCATGAAGATCGTTTTAGCCGTATCAGCTGAAAAGCCTACGATATCATCGATCATTTTCTGAGTTTCTTTATCCGTTCCTCCGCGCAGCGGAAGAAGATCATGTCCCTTAACGAGGTAGAAGCGTACACCAGATTGACGATTCTTCTTCTCTGAATTCTCCATAACTGGTCCACCAGTATATGGAACCCAGTCACAGAATCTCTGCACAAGATAGTCATTACCTTTTGAGGAAAAAATCACTTCTGTGAAATGACCGCCATTGATGTCGTCATTAGACAAATCGTCAGCTTTTACGCCGTAAATGTCTTTGCCATAAATGGTGTAATACTGAATCCTCATCCAAGTTGTTTTACCGATACCGTTGTCAGTATTGAGAGTGATATCGCGAGCGAAGATGGCGCCAACCTGTCCAGGATGAATCAAGTCATTCTGTCCGACCTCGATCTTAACAAAGCGAAGAAAGCGTTCGGCGCGTGCTGATTTAATTGTGAATTCGTTAATATTGTCCAAAAAGTACCCCTCTTTTTGAAAATATTGATAATCTACGCAACTACCATGGTAATCATGTTTACCATAATATACCCTGGTATATCTGTTTATTGGAGAAAAGAATTAAAAGTGTCCCTTTTTGATAAAAAGGGGTGAATTTTCTTCACCCCTTTGTCGTTAATCGAGACAGTAATTGCCGTTGACGATGGACACCTGTGTTCTCAGGAATCGACCATCAGGACGGCAATATACCGCTGTTCCAGTATTGCCATGTGTTGATGGACCTTCTTGATAGTCGGGAGCAAGCTTTCCAAGGTGGTCAGTTGTTCCATTGAACCACATTCCGCCGTTACCAAGACCGCCAAATGAGCCACCTGGCCAAATTGCGTCCTCATGAGTATGACCCGCAACACCACAGCCAACGCTCATTGAAAGGCTGGCTTTAGTATTTCCGGCGCCACTCCTTGCCCCGTTCGATCCTTTGTCTCCATGGTTATGCATGGCCATATCACCGATTTTGTTGCGTAAGATGTATCGCTGACGTTTACGAAGAAAGATCACGTTGTCTGGAATTTCATATCCGATTTCTTTCAATGACTCTTCCAATACGTGCTTTCCATCGAGCTCCATCAACCCTAGTTTGTAGTGGAGTCGAAGTGTAGCCTGGTTGTTAAGGTGGTTGCCTTTCAGTGCTTTAATTGGATGCTCATCGTGGTTTGAACGGACAACGCGAACATGATCGGCAATCTTGCTCCATTTACTCAGGAAACTTGCAAGAATTTTCATGTCTTCATTGTAGTTCCAACCACTTTCAATAATCTTCGCCTGATCTACCAAAGATGGAGTGTGATGACCTGGACCGCGATATGACATCACATCATGAAGAGTAACAGATTTTACCTTGTTAATTCTCGCGATATCCATAAATCCTTTTTCAACTTTTGGATCGCATTCTTCCACATGGCTATCTGGAACTGAGAAGTGAATCATCTGTTCCTTTTCAACTCTCCCATCAGGGAAATAGCGGAATGAACCTTTCTGCCTTAATTCAACGAAAGAACCATCCAAGTCGAACATAACTTCCTTCGTGTGGAAGATCTTTTGATCACGAATCTCCACAATCATCCCTGAAATTTCATGTTCTGTTCCAGCGTAATGCTGGTGTTTGCTTGGAAGAATTCTGTCGCCAGTACGATAGCGTGGCTCAGTAATTGATCCAGTTGTCCACGTTCTGTGGGCCAACTTCCCAATATCTGTTGCAACGGCACCTTTGGTAAGCTTAGGTGCTGGAGCAATCAGAGAGCTCTTGTATCGTGAAGCGATACGAAAGAGTGAAGCTTGAGGGTTGTAGAGTGTTAGTGTGGATTGAAATGGAATGATCATTAAATTCGTGTTTAAGTGAACCTCAGACACAATCAAATTGAACTTTCTAAAAGCACGATGAACTTTCAGGAGATCATTTCCGATGTTTCCGTAAGGCATTAAAATCACTTCGGCATCGCGTTTTTTGGCCCATTTCTCAATCGAGCTCAGCACCTTGCCGTTGTGACTAACTTCCCCTCCACAAGCAACAGAGGTAATAAAATATCTCTTTTTCCCTCTTAGCTTCGCAAGAAGCTCGCGCTGATTATCGGTACTGAAGTATTCATCCGTAAAGAACGTATTGTATTCTTTTGCGTTTGATTCCTTCATGCCAGCATAAAGCTCATGGTTGTCCTTGAAGTATTCACGCAACGTAGAACGCGGCTCCTGCATATACTTAGCGAGATCGATTAGGTTCGGAAGATGTCCATTGAGTTGTGCCAATTTGAATGCATCTGCAATGATAATAGTACGAAGATTGATAGACTTTAAAGCTGTCTCAATATCATTTTGATAAGCTTTAGTCGTTGGATACCGCTCATTGGTTTCAAGTTGCATGATGATATGAGTTATAAGACGCTCAAATTCCGTTGAATGCTTCATGTTTCTCTTCAAAACATTTCTATTCGCAGCATCCATAAGAATCTTATGATTGTTAGTTGCTCTTCGTAGAATTGCTCGGACAGCTCTGATGCCCTCAACAACTTTTCTGTTCGCCTTCGTTTCACGTTTCACGCGCAGACGGCGTTCGTAGTTCGCAACTTTTTTCAGAAGCAGCTCTCGAAATTGGATGTCACTCATCTTCCGACTGCCATAGTTTTCTATGATATCTTCTGGAATATTGTGCTCGTTTTTAGATTCTTTTCCGTTCATGGAACCCCCGAAGGTCATCATCGAATGACCCTTACAAATCTCCTTCATTCACAAAGGGCGTTTTTTGAGAACATTATTTTCAAAACTTTTTATTCATGGAAAAACGGACATGGGGATTAAGGCCTATGTAAGCAAGATTGCTTGCATCTAAATGTATTGAAAGGCGAGGATAAGATGTCCAAACCCAATAAAAAGGGCCTTCGTGTCACTTTAAAGAGTGGCCAACAACTGACTCTCAAACGAGAGAAGGTCACCCTTCATAATGCCTCAAATAAAAAGATCAAACTCATCGTTACCAGTGATGATTCTTCCGAGGGGGCGAAGTAATGAGCCAGCACGAAGATCAATCGCTAACCCCTCATATAGATCAATTTAAAGCGAACATTAAAGAACGCGTAAATAACGAGGTCCCAAAGCTTGATATCAACTATCAAAAAGGTGTCCTTAAGCTTTGTTGGATGGACGAAAAAGTCCTGGCAAGAGTATATTTCTCATTTAAAAGACTGAAGATTAGTACAGCAATGAAGAATTCGACGACGAATGACATCGAGTTCTTTATGAGCACTGAGCTAAGTCATATTTGGGCAGCAATGTATCACTTCTGCTCAAACGACATCTTTAGAATTGACGAGGGTGCCTTAAAACAATGGATCAATGATCAATACTCTGCAACTGAAGCAGAGAATGCAAAAAAGGTCTTTGATCAGATCAAGCGTCTGGAGATTCCTGAACCTCAAGTTTATAAAGACCATCTTCAAAAATATCTTGAGATGATGACGGTTCTTAATGTCTTCGTTATCTCTTCTGAACTATTTGGTAAGAAAGACTATCGCGCAGTTCATCGAATGTGGAACATTGGAGTTGAAGAATTCAACTCCATCGCACTGGGACAAAAAAGTTATAAAACCATTGCTTCAGTATTTGACTATTTCGAAGATGAAAGTGTTCAAACTTTTCCTCTTGGAATTCCAGAAATCGATGAGGAACTGTCTGGTGGCGTTGCCAGAGGCACGTTCAACCTAGTTCTCGCCGGATCAAATGTCGGCAAAACAGCATTTTCCGTAGAAAGAGCCCGTGTTTGGGCCTCAATGGGTTTTAAAGTGGCCTATTATGCCCTGGATTCAGCGCCAAATGAAATCTCCAGGCGTGCAGCAGCCAATGCTGCTAGAGTGCCATTAAAGGGTATTACACGTAAAACGCTTACTGCGGAGCAGATGGCTCGGGTTAAAAAAGCTGCGGAGACCATTACGGAAGACAACCTTCGAATTATCGAAGACTTCTCTTATCCAGACCCAGTCGAAGAAATCGTTCTTGATATGAACAGGCTTTGTAAGGAATGGAAGCCTGACATTATTATCGTAGACTATCTCGACAAACTCGGTTCTACAAAATTCTTTTCAAAAAAGAATGAGTTGCTTGGTCATGTCGCGAACGTACTAAAGTCGTGCGCTGCAAAAAACAATATTTGCATGGTGAGTCCATCGCAGGCTACTCGTGAAGCTCAAAAGATTCATAATGGAACTTCTAAGACAACAAAAGCTCCCGAGGATTTCGTAATGAACTTGACCGACGTTGGTAACTCGCAAGAGATTCCGAATGTAGTTGCTGCGATCATTAGTATTAATGCTACTGAGGAGGAACTTAAGAAGGGCCTGAGAAGGATTGCACTTGTTAAAACTCGCGAGGGTGAGTCAAGAGTTGTAGTTGGTGTTAAAACATGCCTCGCGGAATCCGTGTTCATTACAGGTGAGTTTTACAATCCAATGGCTGTCGCAATGGACCTAGATGTCCGCCCCAACCCACAACAGGGTAATCAAGAGCGTAAAAATGCGCCTACCAGTGAGGCACAAGCAAAAGAAAAGCTGATCGAACTTGATTCAAAGATTGTGTCTCTCAGAAGCGATATCAAGAAGTCCGAGGAGATCATCAAGTCCATTGATGACAGGCACTCTGAACAATATCGCGCAGAGAGAATGCTTCTTGATAACTTAAAACAAGAAATCGGCCCAATACTACGGGACGCTCGCGAGTTGGCGAGAGTTCTGTATCCACAAGTAACAGAGGCTCTGATTGAGGAAATGACAAAGTCGAATAAGGACTTGAAGAAAGGTGCTAAGACGAAGCCTGAAATCGACAACTACAATGCAACCATGCTTGAAACTCGATTGATGGCCTATGCCGTTCGATTTGGTCGGGCTGCGGAGGCGCAGCCTTTTAACCCACCAAATGTTGTCGTTGAGACATCTAAAGACGTTCAACAACAGGCCAGCGCTGAGGTTCATTCTAAAGATGAGACCGCCACAGATCCAAAATCTACTAAGGAGGAGGGCGATAGTGCCCCAGGAAAAGGTGATTCAGTCAATCCAGACATAGATTTCTAGTAAAGATGTGAAGAAAATCTCTATTTGTACAGTAACGAGACAAATTTCAGTTTCATTTGAATCATTTTTACACACTACCAGGTTTACCTTGTTTACCGCATTAACGGAGTTATATTATGGTAGTGACATCATTTAACTATGGACCGGAGGACTTGTGAGTAAGGAAAATTTGGCAAATGCTGTTGCACTTTCCCAAAGTATGTACGCACAGTTTTTAAAGCCTGGGGAATCACTGAAAGCCTTTGTGATGAACGATCTTCATTTAATGAAGACTCGTTATGGCTTCAACGCAGTTCTCCTGGAAACAGCTTTTGAATCAATTCTTGAACATAAACCTCAGATTGTAATTATTCCGGGTGACATCAACCACACAAAAGATGCCACCTATGAGAGCGTCAAAGCTCAATTCGGTTGGTTCTTAACGAGAGTTAGTGCACTTCCTTTTATTATCCACATCTACATCGCCCCCGGCAATCACGACTGGTGTATTGAGCATACTTTGCACTCACTTCATCACTTCGAAGACAAAAGCAAGTTTCCAAAAGTCACTGTCGTCGCTTCATCACTCATGATCACCGAGAAAGTCGGCCTGATGGGATATGCTCGAACGCTTGAGCGATTCAATGAGAACCTGGATTCGCTAAACATGGACACCATCAAGGTTCTATTTGGCCATTTCGCTCTTAATGAATTTGAACTCGGCACAGGTTACGAAGAAGTTGACCTTTGGTGTGACGCTTCGATCTTTGAAAAGCTGTCGAGTCTCGTGAAGATCTATTCAGGGCACTGGCATAAGTACCAAGTAAAGAAAATGAACGGAATCGAAATCACCTATCTCGGTTCACCAGCAACCGTTGATCATGGGGAGGCGAACCAAATCAAATATTTCGGCATTTTCGATTTCGACACATTCGAAATGGAACTGATCGAAACTGGTCTGACAATGCACAAATCTTATAAAATTGATGTTGGAGATCCTCTTCCGGAGATTCCGGAGGGGGAATACCAAATGGGAGTTGAAACTGTTGTTTGTATCCGTGGCACAGAAGAACAGCTCGCTGGCTATAAGACCCCGTCAGGGTATCGCGGAATTATCACGACTGAAGTGATCAAGAGTGACTCGAAACGTGAGACTATTGATGCATTCAGCGGCGCAAATGGCATCGTGAATGCTTATATGGACAAAAAAGAAAATGATATCAGAGAACGACTGAAGGTTGCTTACGGCGACAAGATAAGCGAATCTGAAATGGTTGAATTATTAGATAAGTGGCGCACTTTCGGGCGAAGAATTGCCTTGGACACGGGCGCTTAAATTCTGATCGACCAGTTTATCATGGTAGATTTACTGGTCGAACTTTTGAGTCCTCTTAACGACTTCTTTCCATCCATTTATGCAAAATCTATAAGCTTTGACGAAAAGTCCTCTTTTTTGAGATGGGCCGCAAAATTGATTCCCTGAGTTCTTAGATTCCAAATAATCTACCAGCGAGTGAAAGAAATCGCTGATGTAAACCGGGAAGCAATACATTAAAAACACCTTACCACCAAAATTGTAGCTCCACGGAAAGAATGCCATACACCAATAGTGGATGGCGCCATTAACCCAGGTTGGCTCGACCCCAATCACCGACATAACTGATAGCACAATGAAGTGAATCATAACCAACCAGTAAACTCTCAACCAGACACCAATTAGTGGCCAATGGATAACTCCGCGATGTGTGAAAAACGAAGCAAAAGGGATCCAGATCATACTCCATACGAATCGCAAAGGCCCAGTTATCAAATGAAGAAATTCAAACAGTCTGAAGTTCCCGACTCGCCCGAGAAAAGGAATGAATGAACTAACCTTTCTCTTGCGAAGGTTCGCCTCGAGATTCAAAGGAAATAAGTGGAGCCTTGCAGGCTGATCCAGGTCAGGCTGAAAGAAAATACTCGTCCAATAGTAGAAACCAGTGGAAATAGCCGAAAGTATGAGAGCATCAACAAGCGAAGTACTGTAAAAGAAGTGTAATGTTAACCAAATGATGATTGCGTAGATTGGAGAGAGGGCGTGATTTATCTTCACATTAGAAAGATGGTACTCAATTCGATACCTACCATCACCGATATCCACCTTCTTGATGAATGAAGCAAAGGGACGCGCATACCAAGGAATATGATCTATGATTCTCTTCCTTTCCGGCTGTCTTCGCTTCTTTTTAAACATGGATCCTCCAATTGGTCCGAGTTTTACCGGACCCATCAAAGATTAAGGGAATAGAACAATTGGAGTATGGGCAGGTAGTCTGAAACATACCGGAGCATTGTTTAGATCAGACATCATTGTTTGAGTCTGCTTCTCGGCTACGTCTTTAAGACCATTCATTGTCGCTCCAATGAGCGCCGTAGTCATGTTTTTGGTGTCTTCATACTCACGCAATACAGCCTCAGAGAACCAAGACATTACCCCCGAAGTAAATGCACCGATCCACGTTGCAATAAGCTTTCTGCCGCGAGTATCGTAAATATCCCCAGCCAACCCTACAGTGCCGTCACCGGAGCCAACTGTGAAATTCACCTTCATGGATTTCTGTCCCATCCACACTTCGTTAAAGATGATGTTCATTCTTCCAGTTTCAACACTGAATGACCCAGCCTGACCTACAAGAACCGATTTCTTGGGAATTGCGATCAGACCAGTTCTCGAGTCTATGATGCTTTCTAGGATAACAGCACGAATACGCAACCCATTAGCATCAGTGCAGTATTCAAACTTTTCCATAATTCCAGCGATGCGTTTAGTTTTAGCAATCTGCAATGAACCAGTTTCTAGTCCATTAGTAACCCACCCAGCAGCTACTGTGAGCTTAACTTTGTCATCAAGCTCTTGTCGACGAAGCGCTGCTCGCTTGAGCTTTTTATCGTTCTTGCTTAGGACATCAATCGGATTCAAAGTGGAAGATCCATTTAATGGAACTTCTTCGATAGACGCCACTCCACTGCCGCGCTTGTCAGTTTTTACAGTGCGAGTGATGAGATAGCCATTTTCACTGATCTCCTCATTCATCAAATTCGCATCCGTCGACAAATCGTCAATTTGAGCCTTAATTACACCAAATCGTTCCAATAAAGCAGCTCTCTCTTTTTCGAGATTCTTCATCTGCTCGTTAAGCTCATTTAGCCTGGCAAGATTTGCAACTTCTTCAGGAGAAAGTTCTCCGCCATTTGCAAGATTGTTTTTCGTATCGTTTTCCTTAAGGTTCTTTTGAATTCTATCCTTTTCCTCTTTTACTTTTCGTGCATCGCGATTGTTCTGATCAATCTTATCTCCAAGGTCACGCAAATCACCGATATTCGGCAATGTTGGGATAGACGAACTATTTACAGCTTCATCTTGCTTCTTTTTCTCTTCTACGAGTTTTGCAACGGCACCTTTCTTTGGTTTCCCGTTCTTGTCAAATAGGTTCTTTAAATCAGGTCCAGAAATGTCTGGCAAAGAAATGCCAGAAGTTTCCAGCTCTGGCTTAATTCCATCAAGAACATTTGGTCCCTTACCGAGGATAGCATCTTGGGCAAGCTTCTTAGCTTCAGGTGGAGAATTAGGACCTGTCAAAATTCGAGCATTTGCTAACTTGTCCTCGTCCCAACCCATTGGGTTTTCAGTGATGCATGTCGAAAGCTCATCCTTTTGCGCCAAGCTTAACTCTTCGTTTTTCGCTGCTCGCTCGATTAATGACAAACAGTCTTCCTTAGTAAGAGATCTAGTAAATGTTTGCCCTGCAGTCCCAGTTGAAGAATTCACTGGAAGAGATCCACTCTGAGCACCATACATTGTGCCGACCTTTTCACTTACTGATGTATTAAGGGAGTTTGGATCCTTCGTGATCTTTCTCCCCTTCATTCCATCAGTCTCCGCCATTTGTTCTTCGTATTTTGTCAAAGAGGCGAAGTTTGAAACTTTGTCTGTAAAAACTGAATATGCGAACATACTCAACACGAAAACAAACGCAATTGAAACCATCATTAGCTTGTTAGTGTTGTATCCGACCTTTGGTTTTCCGCGCTTATCAAAGAAGTGCTTCGAGATAGCCTCCCAAATCCATCTGGACTTCTCAGAAACCCAAATGAGTGCCTTCTTCATTTGTTTGAACAGCTTACTTAAGCCGTGCTTACCTTGTTCCATAGATACTACCCCCCAGACCTTTGGGAACTGTATAGTGGCAATAGGTCGATTTGAACGTGCTGGTATTCGGATGATTTATTGTTGATGATGAACAAGTTGATGTGTCTTTTATGAACGATATACGTCTTGGCGACTTTCGGATAAATCAAGAATCGGTAGACATACTTCTTTTCCTGCCTAGATTTAATCTCCGAAGAAGCCTTCAGATAAGCAACATCAGTTAATGGGTTCAATTCAATCTCTTCGGTGCCCGTGTTATTGGAGATTTTGAATTCCATACTATCGACATCAAGCTTCTTCTCACTCACTAATTCAATGGCAAGCATAGATTTAGCTGAAATTGAATCACTCATGAAATCATAAACATGGAATTCAGCATCATCCACCCTGCGGTGGCCCTTTGTAAGTGATACGGTCATGTCCTCAGCAGGTAGAACCTTGGTTTTAAGCTCGTTTTCCTTATCATCGCGATCTTTTAAATAAATGATGTTAGGATAGTTGATGGAACCAGCTGGACACGGATTTCCAACAACCTTAATGATGTATGGCTTCTGATCAATCTGTCTGAAAACAAACAGAGTTGTTTCTCGGAAGAAACCCTTCTTAACAGATTGAATCTGTCGGAGCATGATCAGCTTCTCGCTTCTCTTTTCAGCGTCAAAATATACTCTGTCAACCAGGTGAATATCCATGATCGCCATTCGCTTTGTCTCAAAATAGATAGATACGGCGGAGTCTACGCAAGTATGAATTGTGAAATCATCATTGACACTCATCGCGTCGTAAACTACGTTCATACTGCCTCTGGTGAGCTCAGTACCAAATTCTGATTTCTCGATTCCATTTTTTGGAACACCTTCGTATAGCTTGTTTTTTGTTGCGACAAACTTTACTGCGACATCTCTGCCAACTGCTACTGATTCCGTCTTCTTCGCTGCTGGTTTCTCAACCTTTTTCAGCATCTTACTTTTTTCTTCCTCACTGAAGTTCGGACTGTTCATGGAGGCTGCTTTTAGTGCAGGTTTTGCTTCGGCATCTTCATCCTCAGATTCCAAATCAGCATTAGCAACAACATCTTTTACAGATTGAGGCTTGTTTGGATCTTCTTTTGGCTTCTCGACATGATTCTGTGGAGGAGTTGAATTTACAATCTGCTTGCTGAATTCGTTGACCTCTTTCAATTGTGGGCTTTTAGTTACAGCGAGGACTGCTTCAGTCATTAGCCTATGAGCCTCCATGGCACCAACCTTGTTTGTGAGGTTGATTTTCTCGTTTTCCTCAGCTGACTGGAGGGGGCCTTTGCCGCTTTGAAGTGATTCCACTTCCTTCTGTAATAGCGCTTTAAGCCGATCATGATCAGCACTCTGTGCAAATGTCACACTCGACATAAGCAGACACAGTGAAATGAAGAATTTGATGACGTTTTTCATCTTATTTTCCCCCTCTTGTAGAGACCGATACTTTCGTAACGGTCAATCCCCAAGGATTCCGAATCGTCGGATTCTTTTTCTGAATTGTGTACGTGATCACTGGCTTACTTCTGTATTCCACACCTTTTAGAACCTTAATCATTGATCCTTCAACGCGGACTTCCCATTCATCAGTGAAACCAGATACTTTCTTAATGTAAACCTTATCCAGCATTGAATCTGGATAGAATGTTTCTTTACCTTTTAACTGAATGGACCTTACGAACTCATCAGAAAGAAGGTGACGTGGGCGGAATTCGCGATATGCGCTTCCGCTGGACATATTTACCAGCATCTCTGACTTTTGCTTTACTTCGTCGCCTGATTGAGGAAATTGAGCGCGAATATATGTGCGAATGAAAGCCTTGATGTGACGAGTGAGCTCCTTTTCGTTCCACATACCAATTGGTCTTGCAAGAACCACAGAATCATTTGTTGATCTTTTTGGCATTTCAACAATGGAAATGGTTTCATCTGAAGAATAATAGAATGCCTGAGATACGTTTATCGCAATTGCTGCCAGGGAGATTGCAATTGTGATCGCGATCACATAAAGAAGAGCTTTACTTGATTCCTCGGTAGCCACAACCTCTGCAATGTCGTGATCCATCCCAAAACCATTTTGCTCATATTGATCATTCTCAGACATAATTCTGTTCCTTATATTGGCTAAGGGGTGTTTCCACCCCTTTCGAAATTACACTTGAGTGTTGTCGCTTTTGACTTGGTGAAATTCTTCATTTACGACGTTTACTCTGTTTTGCCCGGATGCCTTAGAGGCCTTCTCAACGTCTCGTTTTTTCTTGGCTTCAATGCCAATCAAAACGACATTGCGGGCAACTTGATAAGTGTCTTTAGCTGCCTTCGTGATTTTCTTCACGGCACTCCCACCACCCATCTCTTCACGCAAGATTTTAGTTACCACTAGGGCACCGATCAAAACGTGAGACATAGTGACGCCGCCCGTGAACATCACTGCCGCTACGATTAAAAGAATGTAAACGTCAGCATGTTCAGCGACCTTCACAACAATCTCTTGCCCCTTCGTTAGTTCTTTTAAACCTTCTTTATTTTCAACATTTTTTGTATCGCTCATAAAATTCCTCCTTGATTACTTTTTGTCTAAAACAACACGAATACTTGGGTCTTTCTCAAGATCGCAATCCACGATCAGCGGATCGCCTTTGCCATCTTTTCGTTCACGCCATAAACCCGTAAAACGAGCAAGCTTTCCTTCTTTTATTACTTGGGACCTGACTTGAATTTTTGAAGTGGTTAACGCGGCAATTGTCTCTGTTGAGACGCTGTCATCGGTAACAACTTTCTCATTGCTTTTTAAATTTCTAAATTGAGCCGTCACAACTGGGCAGTCACCAGTTACAATGAGATACTTATTGATATAATCAACAACCTCTTCCTTCGCCTGCTTTTGCTCATCGGTTACGATTGGCTGAATGGCGGCAGAATCAGTTCTGCATGTAAAGTTATCCTTGCGAGTCTTGGAAACGATCTTTAGTTCCCATACCTCTCCAATTTTTGTAGCGCCGACTACAACGGATTTGGCATCAACAAGAGTATCTTCCTTGTCATTGCGACCTTTGCAAATGCCATTCACGATAACATCGCGACCGATGTGCTCGTAGACATCCACGCGCACTTCCACGGGAACATTCTTCTTTATACGCTCACCAATTTTGATTTTTTCATAGTTCGGAGGCAAAACCTTACCAGCCTCAACATTGACAACTTCCAGATTGCAGTCGATTGGTTCAAGAGTATCTTCAACCACCCCACTAACAGTTTTCTTCATAAGGTCAATATTTGTGACTTTTACGTTGGTCGTAAGAAATGGTGGATGTCGAATGTCCCCCATGATTTCACAAACACCAGTGATGGAGATCACGTCACCTTTTTTAACACTTTCAAGCTTGAACATTGAAGTGCTGAATAGTTCCGTGATCCTTCCTTCGAAATGAAGAGAACCACCGACAAGTCCGCCGATGGTGATTAAAATCAAAACAACCCATAACAGAGAGGAACTTGTTTTTTTAGCTTCACTCATTTGATACCTCTAATACTCAATGGCTCGAGTCAAAAAACGATCAATAGTTACCCGTGGGATCCGCGTCTTCCTGCCTTCTGAAATGGTGCTGGATTGATGTAGCCATATTCTCTGTGGCTAATTTCAGCTTCGCGCTCCTTAAGCATTTTATAGCCTACGGCGATGCCATCAGTGGGGAACGATTCCAAGAGAGAAGATTTCATTAGGACAGTTCTGAAATATGGGTCATATAGACGCACAAGAAAGCGATCCTTCAATATACGACAGGTTTTAACAACCTTTCCGCCATACTTCCTGATCCGTGCAACTTGGCGTTCAAGGTCTTTTAAGTCCGATAAATTGGCACACGCAACGTGCTCCGATCCATCTTTCTTCTCATAATGAATTTGATAGCCAACATGGGTAACCCGAACGATGTAGCTGGGCTTTTTTGCCTCACCACCATCCAGGAGCCAAACTTCTTTAGATTTTAGATTAACTCTTGCCATACAAAGGCTTAAGTGCGAGGTCGGTTTTTTCGAAACTACTTTTTCAAGAATTCTAGGGGGTCAAGTGGCCCATCTTGAATCGATCTGATCTCAAAGTGGAGATGATTCCCGGTTGAGCGCCCGGTAGATCCAACCTCCCCAAGCTCATCTTCGACTGTAACTTCATCCCCCTCTTGGACATGGATCAGGCTTAAGTGTGAGTAGAAAGTGGCGTATTGTCCGTTTAAATGCTCAATAATGACGATTTTTCCATATCCAGTAAACCCGGCTCCAGCATAGATGACAACCCCGTCTTTTGCTGAATACACTGGGGTTCCCTTGGGAGCCGCTAGATCCAATCCGAAGTGACGATCACCCTCTTTTGCAAAAGGTTGAAAGCCTCGAATGTACCTTGCTTTTTTTATTGGCCATTCAAAGAACCCGGTGGCCTTCAGGTGCAATTTGAGGGCAGACTTCTTAATTGGGTTAACTTTTACTTCAGGTGGACTTGCTGGATCGAAAAGCTCCGGAGCTGCCGATGCACTTATCATACTGTTTTGAGCCTGAATGTATTGATTACCTTCATCTTG
This sequence comes from Bdellovibrio sp. BCCA, assembly GCF_037996825.1. Taxonomy (NCBI): domain Bacteria; kingdom Pseudomonadati; phylum Bdellovibrionota; class Bdellovibrionia; order Bdellovibrionales; family Pseudobdellovibrionaceae; genus Bdellovibrio; species Bdellovibrio sp. BCCA. The sequence continues at coordinate 160,264 of NZ_JBBNAC010000002.1, forward strand.
AACAAATTCGTTCAAGTCATAACCTTCAATCTTCGTTTCCCTGGTCGGCGCTGAAACGCATGAAAGAAGAGTTAAAGATGCTGTCAGCAAAAGCAATACCTTCACACTGACCACCTAGTATGAATAGAAATCTTTTGTTTCTTCGATTGTTTGAAGCATGTTATCAAAGTCGAGGAAGAAAGATTTTTTGAAGTTATACTGAACGTCTGATGGGGCGATACACATCATGCTGTTGGGTTTTGAGTTACAATCTACCCCACCGAAGCCCGTGAAAAAGCCCATTTGTCTGAACACCAACGCATACATTCCCTGAAGAGAAACAGAGCCGCAAATTGTTGTTCCGCTAAAGCAGGCAGCGTTAAAAATAATGTAGAACTGTCTCTTATTGAGAGAGTTTGTAACAAGTACTGCATGAGGATCAGGATTTGAAGAACCGAAATTTTGCAGAACGAAATTTTGGAAAACCTCAGCTGGATAAATCATAACGAACGATTTGAAGTTTGTCGCGCCATCGGAAACTTTTGTGATGATCGAGAGTTGATTTTCAGGGATCTCGTGAAAACGGAAATACTTCTCTCCGAGTCTGGTGTTGACGGCCAATTCTGTAAGTGCGGCTTTTACTATCTCTTGATGTGCTGGATGATTTCGGTTTTCGTTGCCTGAAATGGATAGATCTGAGACACCAAAGTACACGTCTCGATCAAAGAACTTCGGAGGCACCAAATCTTCGTTCTTCTCTTCGGTCTGACAAGAGACGAGCGTCATTGCGGCTATTACAACCAAAACGAAGAGTTTCAAATACTTAAAAGGCGAGCATTTTGTTTCCATACGATATAAATGGATCGACCTAAAAAATGATCGAAACAACCCTTCCAAAGACCTTCACGTCCAAAGTTGATTTTTCAAAAAAGAAAGTCCACTTTTTAGTGGACCTTCTGAAAGAAATATCAAATTTTGATGATAGTTTTACGAACCTATTAGTCCTCCTTGTTGTTAGAAACCAACGGGAACTCCTGAGATGATGTTTGCAGGATTAAACAAGTTTGGCTCATAACTATTCGGTGTTACAGAGATACCAAAAATCACGCTGTTATTTCCATTCTTACCATTGAGATATACTCGGCCAGTTCTCCACTCAGTAAAGAATCTGTTTCGATTACTGTCAGTACCATTGTTGTAAATTGGATTCAAAAAGTTATTCACGTCAATCATCAGAACGAAGTCTTCAGTGAAACTGTTTTGAAAAGCTGTTCTGCGATTACTTGACTGCGAAGATAGTCCTTCGCGATCAAAAACATAACTACCAGATACAAGATATTTATCTACTGTGATAGTAAGACCTGAAATGTCGTTTTGCCCGTTGTAATATAAGCGAGCGAGGTCATCATAATCACAAATCAAATTGTAACCATTGCGCTTTCTCCAAATTTGCGTCGTATTTGCGGAATCTGGAGATGGATCTTTGCACTCAGTCCACTTTTCAGAAGATAGCTTTGGATTGCTGATGTCGCCGAGATTGGCGTTACCATAGGCAGCGCCATTCAACACCAGATAAAACAATGCATCCGCTGAAGCATCAGGAGTGATGCGGGCGACATAAGTGTTACCGACTTTCTGGAAGTCGGCCTGAGTTAAGTTGAATGTAGTTCCTGAGCTTGGTAAAAATTGAATATTGAGGTCGTATTTTCCTTCAATACTATAGGCGCTGCCGTCCGTACCTTTTGGAGAAACGATTACTTGAATCTCACGACCATCTTTAATGGAGTTCTCATTAATCGTAACCGTCGTGTTTGTGTAAGAAATTGATGATGAACCCGCAGAGGAACCTCCACCGCCCCCTCCTCCGCCAGAACAAGACACGGCCAAAAAAGCAAGCATCATCAAGAACATGGTTTTGATTGCTGTTAGGTTGTTCATCTATTCCTCCTACTTAAATGGTCACAGTCTCGTAAACAGTTTACCATGTTTACCATGTTTTGCAAGTTATCAGATTAAAGTGTCTCAAAAAGAGAGATCCTGGGTCTGCCGATCAAACCCAGGTTTATTTGATATCGTAAATTTGATGGAAAACTTTAGTCAGTTTATCGCAAAAGATATTGAGGGGTTAAACAAGAATCAGACAAATTTGTCCCACAGTCCCCAGTTCCAGAATTGGGGCGGAAAGTTCCACCAAATGAACCCCAACATTTTACTGAGCCATCCTCAGCAAATGCGCACATCTCTTTCTGGGTCGTGGCATACCCAACGATCTTATTCATGAGCGTCGGGCGAGAATCCGTTAAATAGGCATCCGTCCCTACAACATGAGTTAATGTCGGATTCCCGTAATAGCCGCTTCCGGCGATCACAGGCCCTCCCCAACAGGTCGATTGATATGCGGAAACCAGACACATGCCATAGCCGCGTTTGTCCAGGTAAAGAGCCTTTGCCGACGTAACAGGATGATCAGAATAACCGTTAGTGTTTAGAAGCATCTCAGTCGCCCGGCTGACGTTAGTATTTGTTCCACTGAAGTTGTAAATGTCGTTTAATTCTTGTCCCCAACAGTAAAGCTTCTTATCGGGAGTTCCGACTAAAATGCACCCACCGCTTGTATTGACCGAGACAGCCTGTACTGGCTTAATTGTCGCATTTGAGGAATCTGTTAGATTGTATTTGATACCCCACGAGCCATCAGCTTCCTGTGTCGCAACCGTTTTAGGAGTTACTAGCCCAAGCTGATTTACATCGTTCGCACCTCCACAATAAACTTCCTCAGAGCCTAGAGGACCCGCTACTATACACATAAATCCATTACCCACAGAAACATCTTTGATTTGAGAAATAACTCCGTGCCCACTATCAGCTCTGGCTCTAGTCGCAAAATCCTTAGGTGTTTTGTTGACTGCTGGAGTTCCTGAAATCTTACCGATCTGATGAGCAGCATTTGCTCCCCAGCAATATAAATAGCCATCATTTGCACTAATTCCGCACGTATTATTAAATCCGGCGTAAATTGATGTAAACGGAATGCCTCCCATAAATGTTTTATTAGTTACGGTAGATGATCCAATTTGAAGTTCTGAATTGTTTCCCTGGCAGCGAATTAATAGATCATCACCCAACATACATAAATGATTACTTCCCGCTGCAATATCAGTAATTTTCACACCAACTGGTGAAGCACTCACGGATGGCCAAATGTATGTCGAAGAAGAACTTGGTACAATCTGTCCATATACGTTACTTCCGTGGCAACGAACATCTCCGCCGTGAGTAAGGATGCAAATAAAGTCATCACCGGAAACAATCTTTTTGGCACCGAATGCCTTCATTGGGATTGTGGTAATTAGTTCTTCAGATTTGTTTCCCACCCTATCCTCAAACGAACCAAAGGGAATGGATAGATCAATGTTGATATTCGTGAAGAAGCTAGGCCCTCCAGTGACAATATTGCTTCGCTCAGCTCCTGGTGTATTATCTGCCGTCACAGAGAAAATTACATTTTCTGAACCAATCAGCCCAATAGAAGCGAAATTAGCAACCGCTGAAATTAGGTTGGTAGCGAGAGGTGTTTTGACTCCTGATTTATTGTCAGAAAGATCGATGTATCCGGACGAAGAATCACCAAATCCAACAATATTCAAAGCAGGAGGAGCCGCATCACGCTCAAGGTCATATAGTTCCACGCAGCTTGAAGTAACTCCAGCAAGAGTGACCGCCACAGCGTAGATTGTAGTAACTGTTGGATATGGATAAAGACTAAGTTTTGCTGAAGTCATTCCATCATCGATAACGAGATTGCCGATAGGTGGAACACCATTAAATCCACAAGACGGATTATCAAAAATACGAATTGATGATTGCGAACTTGGATGAGCTTCAAGAACAAGCTCGTAACCAGTATCAGCCGCGAAGAAGCGATTAATTCCTTCAATTGCATCATTCAAACGAATAACTTTTGGTGGTTGAGCTGCAACGGGTGCACAGACGCTGTCATTCTTTTCGTAATGGCGATCACAAATACAATCATCAATTGAAACTGACTTATCGCCAGCCGTAGAGGAATTCACTGGGCAGGCACGACGATCAGTCTCGCCGAATGAATAATAATTGTATCCGACTGCCACACAGCTTTTTTGACCAATTCCATCAGTCACCATATAGTATCCGCTCGTACAACTTACAGGAGTGCAGCGAGTATATGCGCCATTCTCCCAAAGCTTTGTTCCGACAGTAGCATTAGCTTCAAATAGTTCCGCCGATGTGCACATCGCAATATCGGAAATACAAGTCGCACCAACCGCGTGATAGCCATTATGACAAGTGATTGTGTACGGACCTGTAGTAACGCCGATGTCACAAGTCATTGTGCGAACGCCGCAAGTTACAGCTCCACAAGTAATATTTTGGTTCAATAAAGTTCCAGCTGGTGAGCGGTGATTGATTTTTTTAGGCTCCAATCCAGAACAGTTAGAATTCGGAACTGTGATGTTTGACTTAATTGAAAAGCATCGGAATAGAGTTCCGGAAACTTCCTTTGAACCCTGACATGGCTCAGTGAGGTCATTTGCAGGAAATGCCCATTCGGCGTCGAATTCATTCACAATAGGTGGAGAATAGAGATCCTCAAGACCTCCGTCTTCTTCCTTTGTACAGCCTGCAATCAATGCTGTTACAAGGACCGCCAAAACTACTTTAAATGAACCTCTAATATTGCTCATTTCGACCTCTATTATATAAATGGGGCGTCTAAATATTCGAGTAGCTAATAGACCTTCTGAAGGCTCTTTAGGTCCATGAACATTTGCCAGTAAGCTTTAGGATCTTTCTTTCTTGCTCGTAGCTCCTCTTCAGCCCTTGCTGCTTCTTTCTGCGCACGCTCCTGCCTTAGCTGCTCAATGGTCATGTTTCGAGAAATCATTTCTGCGGCCACCGCGCGATATTCTACAGAGATCGCCTTTGATTTTAGCCGTGCTTCTTGCATTGCCGCATAACTCAATTCTCGATCACACATTGTTCCAGGCTTTGGAACCGTTGATTGTCCGTTGGTTACTGACTCAGAGTAAAATATCGGAGCCTTTAGAATTTCAGATTCACGAGTAAGAATAGAGGCCTTAAGCTTTATTTGAGTGATCGTCCACATTCTGTACTGTGCAAGATTGTTGCGAAAGTATTGAAGTTGATATCCATCGCTTTTTTCAACATACCCCATCAAGCATTTATTGCTAAAATCTTTAAGAGAACGATTCTTTAAATCAAAATCCACTTTTGTTTTTATCACATCACATCGAGTGGCAGATTCCATCGAATTAAAAATTCCACTGCGAACACCCTTAATTATTTGTGTCCATCTTTTGTCATACTTCTCTGCAAACACGTCAAACATTCGAGTATCTTGATCAATCAACGGATAGAACACTTGGGTATCAGTGTGGAGATTGTTTTCAACAGTCGTCTTCGTTTCAACCTTAATAACAGATGCTCGTCTATGTAGTGCCTTTAAATCTTTGCGATATTCCCTATCAAAAAGCTTCCCGGCATCGGTGAGCTTTTGATAATACAACTCTCTTAGTTCACGAGCTGTATCTTCCTCTTCAATTTCGGCACTTACTTTAATGGCATCAGTTTTCTCGGCCTCATTGTTCGGAACCGGACAGTTTACAAGCTCTCGTAAAACACCACGCCTTCTAGATAGATCAGAAAAGTTTTGGGTAAGTCGTTGGGCATCTTCAACATTCTCGTTGCCAGTATAATTTGGGTCGACAATATTGATGCCTTTAGTAACGGAATAGAAGCTTGCCATTTTCTTTCCGGCACGTTTGCGACGAATTTCTGCAACATCCTTAGCGTTAATGTCGCTAAAGTCGACTGGACTTTGAGATAACGCAAAAGTTGCCAATGCCAGGGCGTGTGCCTGATTCATCTTTTCTTCATTCAAGGAGATGGTCTTCATCTTCTTTTGAAGCTGACGCGCATATTCAATGTCGCGGACGACATCATTGAGCATTACGCAATAGTCGTATTGTGGAGCCTTCATTGTTTCAAGGCCTATCACCATTGGGTTGATGATGGGTACTATCATATGAAAGGCATCCTTAGACTTCTTGCAAATATCAAGAGCCTCATCGAGACCATACACCTCTGGATACCGCTTTTCTGCGGCATTAGCAGGCGATAGAATTCCCGTTATGACCAAAGAAACCAAAAGTAAAGTTGTTAACGTCTTCAACACGGAATCTTACCTCCTTAATTCCGTAACCTTATTTGATAATTTCAGCGACAACCAAAGCAAGTCCTTGATTTTCAATTCGGCTTTTACACACTTTCGTGATGACTTCGTTTGTTGCATCAACGGACATTTTCTTTCCGGACTCCGCCAATTGAATGGCACTTTCAACGTCATGATAAACATCAACGAACTCCGGCCCAATACCTACCTCTAAATCTGTCCTGTCACCTTTTTGCAACTTCTTTCCAAGTTCTGAAAACAGGGTCCCAGAAAGGCCGCGCAGTTCATCATCGGATAGCGATGCAACTTCCTGGCCGCGAGTCTGATTTGAGTAACTGTATACCTTCACATATCCCCCTTTGGGATTTAGCTGTCCCGAGGAATAAATAGGGACAGGGCCCAAAACGAGGGCCACAAACCCTTAAGACATAAAGTTTAGAAATCAGCCCCAAAATGTAGGATTTGAGATGTATTGAAATGATATTCATTTTTTCATTATCGAAAATTCCACTTTCCCACTTAATGATTTGTTAGGTCAGTCACGCCATTGATTGGAAGTGACGCCTTTCAACACCTTGCCTTGGCAGGGGAAGTGCCTATCGAGATGCCTGCAATAGTAGGGTCGGTGAAGTAGGAATGAACTAAAAAATCAGATACTTAAACCGGGTCGGTTCAGAGGTAATTGATTTTAAGGTTTAACCAGAGGCTTGCGCGAGATATTTGTGTTTCAAGAGATGTTCAGAGGTAACTGATTTTAAGGTTTAACCAGAGGGACTCGCCTGGGATCACTCGGAATTGTGTAGTTATAGCTTAGCTGGTTTTGAGTTATCAGTGATACCCGGATAGTTCCAACTTGATACGACTACCACCTTTACCTTTAATACCACGGCAAGTCGAGCTACCATGTTTATCATGGTAAGCATTAGAAATATCAAATGTCGACTTTATTTAAACTCAACCCAATCTTCCCTAATGGAGATGTATCAATCTCACTGTAGATTGGTATGGAATCTAGCCCTTCATCAAAGAGAAGAATATTGGAACAAAGCTAGCACTCATGGACCACTTCAATATAAGGAAGCGCATGGTAGCATTTCTGAATATGGCCAGTCAGCAGAACTCACAGTATTAAAAAACGACTTCCCGTTCCTTTATGACACCCCAGCTGGAACTTTAACAAATGTTTTAACTGCTCTTGATCAGTCGTACAAATTATTCTTCTCAAACTTAAAGAAGAAAAATGGATTAGCTGGAAAGCCTCGCTACAAAAGAAGCACTGACTCAATCCCTCTAAAATTTAAAGGGAATGCGAATACCAAACGCGGTTACACTCCAGTGAGAATAGACGGTCAGAACTATGCACGAATCTTTCTAGACAAAATAGGATCGGTCAGATTCAGATGCCATGAAGAGGTGATCGGAAAAGTTAAAAACTGCATGGTTAAAAAGGAAACTGATGGATGGTATATAACCCTGGCAGTAGAAGGCGAATTTACGCGAGAAAATAGATCGCACAAAATGATCGGCATTGATCTTGGAGTTATTCATACTGTGACGACATCGGAGGGAGAACATATTGACATGCCTACTGAGTTTCAATTGATTGAGGAGAGAATTAAATTTCTCAAATCGCGTAATGATCGTCGAAAAGTTAAATTCTCAAACAGCTGGAAGAAAGAAGTCAGGAAGATCGCCAAACTCCAACAAAAGCTCGCACGAGCAAAAGATTACTTCATTAAAATGACCGCAAACAAGTTGACCACCGAAAATTTTTTGGTCGTTCTTGAGGATTTGAAGGTTAAAAATATGACGAGATCCGCAAAGGGAACCATCGAAGATCCAGGAAGAAATGTTGCTGCTAAAAGTGGTTTGAATCGATCCATTTTATCCAATAACTGGGCTGCCCTTAGAAATAAAATTGTTCAAATGGGAAGCAAAAATGGATGCGAAGTCGTTCTCGTCAATCCTAAACATACGTCTCAAACATGCTCGTCGTGTGGTTTGATTCACATCGATAATCGGCGAACACAAGAGCATTTTAAATGTATTGGGTGCGGAACAGAGATGAATGCTGACGTAAATGCTGCGATCAACATCTTGCGGCTCGGAGAGCCCAAGTTTAGATCCAGTACAGATGACAAAAAGGTTGCTTAGAAGAATTAAAACACCTTGCCTTGGCAGGGGAAGTGCCTACTGAGATGCCTGCGTTGGTGGGGTCGATGAAGTAGGAATGAACTAAAAAATCAGATACTTAAACCGGGTCGGTTCTAAAGTACCTGATTTGAGGTTTAACCAGAGGATATTGTCTCTTGTTCAAGATAAGGTCAAGGTTCTAATGTAACTGATTTTGAAGTTTAACCAGAGGTGAGGCTGTGCTTTGATTTAAAAATAACATATTTATGACAAAAGGGGGGCTTCGCCCCCCTTTTTTTAAGTCTTAAAGATCTTGTTTAGTGTATTTTTGATCGGACTCGGCTGAACACTCTCATGAATCACTGGATTCTCTGGGATCCGTTCCGTTACGATATCACCACCAGTCATAATTGAAGCTGGGTCGTAATTCAAACCCGCCGCAGAATAACCAGCGATAGATATTTCTGCGTCTTTTAAGAGCTCCATAGCCTCACTTGTCACGGGCAATTCGTTACGTGCGCGTTTCACCTGCGAGGCAAACGATGCTCCACACTGACCAAGCATTCCGTTAACTCCAGCCAAGTAAGATTCTTCAAGGCTAAATTCATCCGATTGTCTTGCGTAAGTTCGTTTAACAAGATTCTTGATAAACTTAGAATTCTCCACAAGCTCCCTATCCGTGTCCTGGAAAGTATTCTTCGGAATACGTGGAACGTCTTGATTTGCAAGACGATACCATGAAGCATCTCTTACTTCATGACCATCTTCAGGATCTGAATTTAAGCTCCAAACCTGAGTCATTTGTCCACCAATGAATTTTCGACCGCTTTCGGTAATTCCGTAAGAATCATCAAAAACAGTTTTTGAATCCACTTGACGAGGTTTGATGTGGAACGAAGTCTTGTACTCATGTCCCGCCCTGCTATGCCCCGAAGTGGCCACAAAGTATTCATACCCCTTCTCTTTGGAGTCACGGAAGAAATCTTCATTTTTCCAGAACGTCGCCTTAAGAGCTGCGTGAGCACGCATTGACGCTGTGAAAATGCCTTCGTTTTTCGTAACTTCTTTAGATAATGCTGGCAAAATACTATCAATGACTCCGTCCTTAACGCGGATTACGTTGGCAAAGTAACCTTCATCTTTATTTGCTAACGCGGAAATGGCTAGAGCTAAAGGAGCAAGTGAGTTTTGACCAAGCTTCTTTTCTCCCTTAAGAACACGCTTGAGCTCGTTTCTAGCAAGTAGTTGAGCTTGATAGTGTTCGTAGGTTAAATCGTAAACTTGTAAACCTCTGCGGAAATCCTCAAGTCTGATCTTTGATGTATGTTTCTTGCTTTTATTGCCCCAAGCGACACTAAACCAGAACTGGCCAATCATTGCGTGCTCAAGATGTTTGTGCGACGGCACTTCTTTCTGAGCTCCTGTTAGATCTCCAGAATTAATGTACTGAGCAGGAGAAAGACCATCTTTAGCAATACGCTTTCTTTCGTCAAAAAGTGATCCTCCATCCTCTTGAACTGCAAACAACGCATCAGATGACCGAATGACGGCCTGAATCTGACTATCTGAAAGATATTTCCTAAGCGGCTGTAGGACACTTTTCATATCGTCATTTGTGTCAATGTCAGAAGTAGCAAGAATTGCATCAGTCAACAAAACGTCGCGCATAACTGCCGCATTAGGGAACGATCTCATTCTTTCCGCAAACGACTCGGAATTTAAGTAAGACGAAACGCGGAAAAATTCATTTTCACCTTTTGGATCGGTCAGTGCATCGAAAGCGGATTGAATAACCATGCCTTTTACTCCACTTCGAATACCCTCAGGAACCGACCCAACTTTTGCGAGCTGAAATGCATATCTCGAGGCAGTATCAAACACGCGAAAGTCGTAATCACCTTGCTCTTTCTTCTGAACTGGCTCCCCGACAAGGTGACGGTGAATATTCAAATTAAATAGATAATGGTAATCAGTACGATTAGTCGGAATCGCGTTGTTGTAAATGCCGTCTGGCTCAATCAACGCCTTTTCAACCTGGTCCATCTGACTCAGGAAGCTCTCAATCATTTCCAGACCTTCTTCATCGTTTTCGTCGGTGAATCGAGTTCTCATTGTTTCGGCAAAAGCACGCATGTTTGACACGCGTCCGTCAATAATTGCCGTTGAAATTGGAGATGCGCCTAGAACGTATTCTTTCAATAGCTCACGAGGAAGTCCTTCATCTGGATCTCGGAATACTTCCCATTGTTTACTATTGAGAAGTGCGTCCATTTCCTTGTTGATTTGCTCAGGTAACCATCTCTTGACCACATCATCTGTGATACCGAACGGACTTGCGCCGTCTCTAACCAAGTCAGCGTAGTCAAGCTCCCCAGAAAGAAACTTTTTTACGCACTCTGGCCCAAATCCATACATAAAGAATTTGGAGGCATTGGGATCGTAAACCTTTCCGCAATTCACACATCTATGTTCCAATCTTACCCCCTATTTCTTCTTGTTCTAGACTTAGATTTAGCTTTCGAATTTTTTCTAGATTCTTCATATGTTTTCTTCTCATCATGATCTGCCTGCATCTTATCCAAAACGTGAGAAGCTAATTTCGACTTCTTATATTTTGTTTTAAGATCATCAAAAACATTTTCAGCCGTCGTTCCGGAAATCTTAATTTTAGAATCAAACTCATTTTGCAGTTTTTCAATTTTCTTCTCAACGATTTCACGATGAGTTTGTATTGAGATTCCACTCCAAGTTTCTTTCGTTTTATTTGCTAATTCCTGCGTTGGATTTACTGATATAGCTCCTAGTGTATCGTAGTCATTCAGGGCACCCGCAAAAGCAGTATCCTTAGCAACATTGAACGCAGATAAAGCACTCAACCCAGCGACTTTCGCAGCAGCGGTAGCCACTGATGCCAAGTTTTCTTTACGAAAGAAGTCTCCAATAGTTTTCTTATCAGATGCTTTATTAACATTCTCATGAATTTTCCTGTCGGCCTCTTTACGCTTCTGACGAATATTTTCCGCAATGTCTTCTGGGTTGTCAGTAACATCTTCCCATTCTGCATCGAGAATATCGTCAAATGGATCCACATGGCTTTCACGCTTCTCGCCTGAAAACCTGCTGTCATTGTTCTCTTCTTGACCAAAGGAGCTAAAATCTGATGAATTTGAGCCAAAACCACTAAAGTTAGCCTGTTCACGGTTCTGACCTTCCTTGCTTTTGGATTTACCATTTCTGGATTTTCGTCCAGACGAGGCAGATTCAGGACCACTCTTTGCTTTCGTTTTTTTACCTTTTTTAGTCCGCCCGCCCGCATTTCCAGTCTCGTGAATTTCTTCGAAATCCTCTTCAGCAAACTGTGCACGAGATTTAGAACCATCTTTACCTTTAAACGAAATTTTATCCTTCGTACCATGCCCTTTGCGATCTTTGCGTGTCTTTGGAGCCGCAGAGCCCATTGTAAAGTTAGGGGTGAAAATAGGAGATATTCCTAACTTCTCAGCAGGCAATCCAGCAGTTGGTCCACCTGCCAAAGGAGGAGTAACATCCTTTAAAGAAAGATCATTGGTTGGCTCAGCAGAACCACCTAATGTCGACAGTTTTCCAGCCAACAATGGTTTTGGTGCGTGATAGGCCGCCCCACCCCCAAGGCCAGCAAAGGACATACCTCCACCGCCCCCTCCCATTGGCCCACCGCCCCCACCACTAAATGAATTAGATGGGCCTTTGCCTCTGTTGTTTCTCCAGTTCGTGAATCCATTCTTCGCCATGTTCAGTATACTTCCAGCACCTGGCTTAAATGAATTCCAGAATCGCTGCATGGCATTCCCGGCAGCCATCCCCAAATAAGGAACAGCTCCAAGACCAGCACCAGCTGCTGCAACACCTACGGCCATCACACCATTAGACAATTGTTCCCCTAGGTTGTTTAGATATCCAAGATTCCCTGAAGTAATGGCTTGAGAGATTGCAGGGATCATCTTCAGTGAAATTGCGTAGAGAACGAGAATAGCCACAACCATACAAACTGCTTTCAAAACTACACTCGAAGTGTCCGGCCCACCGAGATAAGCGATAGAACGACCAATCGTGAGATCAACTGAAGCCAGCAGTGTCATCGTAAGCCCATTCACTAAATTCAATGCGAAGTTGAAAAGTGAAACGGTAGCAACTGTTCTGATCGAGGAAATGAAATTCCCTTGAAATCTAGGAGACAAAACTTGAAATGACGTAAACATGAAAATCAACAACGTCAATTGTGCGATGATTGTAAGGAAAATGTTGTTCATGAAAAGGAAAATCTGAAGGAGTACTTTGAAGATAAAATATACGACCTTAATAATCATTCCAATGTTAATGAACTTTGCTGCATAGTACTTCAACATAGCACCAATTTCGGTCATCCCAAAATCCGGGTCTTCCATTTCAGTCCCATAAAGTTCAGTCATATCGTCTGGAGCTCGATCATGTTCGTTATAGAATGCCTTTAGCTTTGTGAAGCATTCTTCAGTATTGCAACCATTTGAGAATGCAAGCACGTTAGTCTTCTTTTCGATCTTACTCGCAACAGCATCAATGCTGTCATCGTCCATGATTGGAAACATAACTTTCGCCAACGAGTCAGAGAATCTCTGAACTGAATAATAGAGGTCAACCTGAACATAAGTTCCGGCATCAGGGTGATTCGCTCCATGATTCAAAAAGCCTGCAAGGGAATTGGAATAAATTGGAGATAACCCCCAAACCATCAAGAGAACTATAACTCCAAGTCCGATCTTAAATGCATTAGGAAAGAATGCATCCGGATTGTCCAAATTGTGATACAGCTCGTACATGAAAGCCAGCATTACACCGCCAGCAATGATGATGGTAATTGAGCTACCAGCTGATACGAGATTCCGTACTGCAATAGGAATTTGACCCATGAGCTCAGCCATGAAGTCGAATGAGGCCGGAGCTTCCTGTGCAAAAGCTGGGAAGCCCATCATGGTCAATACGATAAAGGTTAAGAAAAGATAAAATCTATTCATCGTTCTTCTTTCCTGAATCAGGCTTAGGGAATGAAATTCCAGAAGCCGTATATTCATCGTTCTTACGGATAGAGTCGTTAACAGCCTGGTCCGCTACCTTCTTATTCTCCTGAGCTTGTGCTTCACGTTGCTCAACAATCGTGTTCTGTTTCACAAGCTCCTGCGCGATGATCTCATTGTACTGAACATTCACTTGCTCTTGCTGTAGAGACAAATATTGCATCTCAGCCATTTGAAGTTCCGCTGAACAAGCTACCTTTTCCTGCTTATATTCATCTTTTTCAGCGACAGTGATTGCTCTATTGATACCTCTGTGCTTTGAATCAAGAGTCCACTGTTTTGCCAGGTTGGTTTTATAACGAACTGTTGAAAGCCTTAGGTATTCAATAGTGTTCTCAAAAAGATTCTTCGCCTCCTGTTGAGTGAATTTCTTGCCTTCATAGCACATCAACTTTCTACGTTCGTATTCAGCTTCAGAATCCTTATCGTTCGGATCCAATCCTTGCGCGAGTGCATATGGAGAACAATCCGGAGATACTTTTACAAATTGAGCAGAGATCTGCTCTGGCGTTTTCCCGCGATTTGTCTCGAGTCTCCAGTGATTACTCACCCAAGATTTGTATGAGCTACGGTAAGATCGGATACGACCGAATTTCGCCGAGGATTCATCAACAACGCGATATTCGTAAACTGGTTTTTCGATAACTTCATCTTTCGTTACCGCATTACCTTCAGCATCCTTATCGCCAGTTTTTACCTTGTTGGTTTTCTTGGAGGTTGAAACTTGGCGCTGTTCATATCTGATACCTTCAATCAGAGCAGTATTCACAACCTTTAAGAAGGCTCGATATTCAGCGCCTGTCGCAAATGCCATAGCCGCAAGTCGTTCGAGTTGTCCCTTTGCAAAATCGTAGTCTTGTTTCAGTGTAGGGGCCTCTAAAACAAGTGGGGCGTAGTTTTCCTTATAAATTTGATCGTAATCAGGATTGTCTTTAGTATCCGGACAAGAAATCATATCCGCGATGATTGCGCGATCTTTTGCTGATGTTGCAAGAGTCTGAATCATCCGTTGCTGTTCTTCTCGCTCAGCAATATCAGCATCTTCTTTATCCCATCTTTTTTTCATGCGTCCGTACTTGGTCATGAAGTTGCCAATGCGGGCAGCATTGTCATGCATAGAAAGAGAACCCTCGCGGCGCTTACCAGTGCGAAGATCAAAATACGAATTGGAAAGTTTCATGACTTGTTTTGAAAACTCAAAGGCCCGGTCATGTTTCTTCTCAGTAATTTCATTAAGCAGATCAGCACCCATGTTGATTGCCGTTAGCGTGTCAGCTTGCGACAACTGAATGATGTAGTTACATGAGTCAACGATTGGAGATGTACGCATCGACATACCAGTAACGATTGCTGGTAAGCCAGCGACAGGCCACATACCAAATTGGAATGCATTAAGATATGACCCAATCTTTTTAGTATCACGGCAAAGACCAACTGATACCTCAAATGGACCAAGATCAAATGCATTCGCCTTCAGTGGAGCCATCGTGAAAATTGAGAGAGTCCAAGCGAAGACTAAAAATGCCGAAAATGTCGATTTTAATAGCGATTTTCTCATGCTATCTAAATGGGGCGGGGCTAGATTTGATCAAATCCACCAACCCCATCTCCCTTTAAATTTTTAGTTTCTCCGTTGCCAGGATATCCTTGAGGGACGGGACTGAAAGGCGCTCAGCCCAAATCATGAGCTCCCCGTCCTTCTTCGACAGGCTTCCAGTAACGATAAGTGGGTAAGAATACTTAGTATTTGCCACTACGCCATTTCTGTAGGTGTCGCTCTCACGATCTCGTTCCAACACGTCAGCCCCCACACCGATCTTCAGAGTTTGACCTGATTGTTCGACGGTAATGAAAGCCATATCGCGGCCTTGGTTTTTTCCCTGCTTTTTGACTTTTTTAATCATTGGAGCTTCTGTTACAAACCCAATGATTGTTACGAGATCTCGATCATCGCATTCATAAAGTTCGCGGAATCTCTTAACTGGAGCTCGCATGACACTTTCAATATGCGGAATTCTGTCGATCATGTAGAGGTGGTAGTCGCACGATGAGGTATTTAAGAGTCCAACTTGCCTCAATAACATCGAAATCTTCGGCATCTTGTTGATAACTTGAAGTTCATCCAAAGCTTTTTGAAGTGTTTTGGTCATCTTTCCTTTTTTGTCAGCAATTGTTACTCCCTCGACTTTTTCTTCCGGTGTGAGTGGCTCAACTCCATTTTTAATTGCGACATATTTCGAAATGAGATCCTTCCGGAAATCCATTACGTCCATGTCTTTAGGGGCCAAGCAATCAGCACCTCCAGCCAAAACAACACACTTAAAAGGCTTTAATCCGAGGTTCGCATCAGTAATTGAGCGAAGAGCAAAATCATCCGCATTTTTGTAAGGGGCATGTTTCTCAATATCCTTACCTTGAGATGCGACGAATTTAATTTCATTGAACGCCAGATACACTTTACCTTTGTGCGTGGCGTTTTCTTCAGCTTTTGATAAGTTCACATTTGGTGGCCTAATCACATCTTGCCAAGCTGGATAGAATCGTCTGAACTCTTCATCTTTTAAATGAGGGATCGAGCAAGAGATAAAGTCTTCACGGTAATAGTGATTCAAGTACTGCGTGATGTATGCGTTTAAGCCGTAGCTCATTGAGTGAGCCTTATTGAATCCGTAGCCACCGAATTTCAAAATATCTTCCCAGATCTTTGTTGCAAGGCTCTCGTCAATCTTTTGAGCCTTAACGCCCTTCATATACTTCTCTTTGTAGGAAGCCATGATGTCCGGATCCTTTTTGGAAACCGCCTTGATGAATTTTGCTATATCACCCTCATTTAGTTGGCCGATTTCACGCATAATTCCCATGATTTGCTCCTGATAAATCAGAAGACCATAGGACTCTTTAAGAATTGGCTCTAACTGCGGCAGGGCGTGCTTGACGTGAAGCTTTCCATTCATGACATCCATTAACATGTCATCCACGCCAGCACCCATAGGACCAGGACGGATTGTTGCAACCATTACCGAGGCGCTGTCAGGAGAGTTGAAGGCTTCGGGCTTTTTAATACGCACCATTGCCTTTTCGAATGTTGGAGTCTTAAATTGAAAAATTCCCTCGAGTGTCATCGCTGGAAGGGTAAACTTTCGCCACACATCTTGATCAAATAAATCAATCTTGTTTTTATCAAAGTCGATACCGCGATCACGTTTTAGCTTACGGCGAGTATCTCGAATGACTGATAAAGTTGAGAGACCGAGATAATCGTATTTAATAAGACCGCTGATTTCTACAGCCTTCATTTCTGGGCTCGTCACGTACATCTGATGGTCTTCACTCCATTCGCATGGACAAACCTCATAGATCGGGCGGTCAGGCGACATACACAGACCAGCGGCGTGAACACCACGGCTTACAGCCTGTCCAATCATATTATTGATTTCGTCATTGGCCTGAGGGTAAGACTCTAGGAAGGTTTTGATCTTAGTATCTTCAGCAACGATGCGCTCAAGGATGTCTTTCTGAGTGAGGAGCTTGACAGCATCTTCACCTTCTTCATCCATAACTTGTTTTGTAATAACCTTTTCCCAGCGCTGGATAGTGTCAGTGATATCGTTTACATAATCGAACGGAACTTCCGGATAGATCTGACGCATTACTGCCTTGATTGCACCAGCTACCTTAAAAGTTCCCTTGGTTCCAATCAGGCAAACGTGCTCAAGACCATAGGTCTTAACTTTGTAGTCTTTGATCTTATCGCGGCATGTGGTATCAAAGTCATTATCCGGTAGTGATCCGTACTTGATAGGAAAACGCTTCTTTGGTTTATCATTTGAAATTCCAAGTGCGTAAACGACGATCATTCCAGGAGTGTTTTCAACTGGATCTTTGATTTGAGACTTCACATCAAGAAAGTATTTCGCTTCCCACGGATTACATTCAAGATAGAACAATTCTCTTTCAAGATCTTCTGTTGAAAATTCATTGATTCGAGTTTGGTCAAGTGCCTTTACTAACTGATCGTAGTAAGGTTTGTATTCCATGAATTTCGTAATTCGTATATCCATCTTGGACCCCCGAAGTCACGAACACGCTCGATGAGTGAGCGAGTCCATACATGGGGTTAACTCCAAATAGTGGAATTCTAAGAATAAAATGTGATTAATTATGTCCGTTCTGAGAGGTATCTTTTTGAGATGACAGTTTTCCGAATCGAGTCTTAATTTTTGCTCTAACGATCTTTGCAAGCTTAAAATTAGTGAGAAGAAATAAGCAAAATATAGAACCCGCAAAAAAAATTGTTCGCGAAATTGCGAAGACAAAATAAAGAGACAGTGCCCAAATAAGCAGAACAGCCGCAGCGATCACTGCGACTCTCAAAATTACCGTTTTGGCTCTCTCTAATTCAAGGTTCTTCACTTAGCTACTTTCCAGTCAATGATTGTACATCGACTTGATTGAATTCTGATAACTTCGCGATCTTGTGGCATCTGACCTTCTTTGTTCGGAAACACCGCTTTATCACCACAACCACGAATATGAACCTTAAGTACTCCTTCATCACTCTTTACGACGGCAAGAGTATTGTATCCTTCATCTTTTGGAACCTCGAACTCATGCCGCTCTGGCTTTTTGATGTTGCTTGGAAAGAAGGCGTTAGCCTCCAGTGCGGTAATCAAAAGTACAGAAATGAAGATTAGTGATTTCATGCTAAACCCATCTGTTTCGGCTTTTGTTCTTTAAGTCGAATGATTTTGATGGCATTCTTCCAACCTTCCACATTGATATTCATCTTTGCTAAGACAGTATCTCTGAATGGGTTATGACCATTGAATACAAGGTCCCGAGTCATCTGATATTTTTCAGCCGCAAGCTTTCTGTCCTTTTTGCAAAGGTTCATGCAGATTTCACCAAGTTGATGAGCCACGTACAAATAAGGATCGTTTACTGCATCGTCTGGATGAATCATCGATTTGCGCTCTTCTTCAGTTGCAGCGTAATAACTCTCGCGGACCTTTTCGATCATCTTTTCAGGAACCTTAAATAGTTGTTTTTGCGTTTCCATATCAGTCCTCTCAGTCCTTTAACTACTAAGCAGCCATTTTCGCTTCTACTTTTTTCGCCTGTACCTTACCGAACGATACTACGGCCTCCTGGGCGACCTGTACTGTTGCCATATATTCTGCGACCAAGAAGTCTTCACCTTTTGCGATAGCGCTTTGAAGTTTGCGACGATCAACGAATACCACCTTGTTGTCCAAAGTGTGTCGAATTGAGTCAGCGAAAACTGATCTCTCTTCCCCGTTAACCTTGAATTTAACAACCATCGCTGCACCTTTGCGCATTTGCTTGGCTGTCTCAATATTGTACTCAACCATTGATTCAACGAACTCCGCAGCATCAACAGCGGAATTGTCGATGTATCGTGCCCTCGTGATGCAGGTTGGTCCCATTCCCATTTGTTTTGAGAATTCCTTTGAAAGCTTGCGATTACACATTGCACATTGGACATTGGAGGCGGCAGCCGATGGTGGTAAATGGTCATCAATCGTCATTTGCATTGGCGATTGACCTTCTTCCTTCGCTTCAGCACCACCATCAATTAGAGTCAGTTTTGGGGTCTCTTTTGAGCTTAAAGATTGAACACCCTCAAGAGGCTGAGTCATGCCTGCAAAGCTTGGTTGATAGGAATCATCAACAGCATTTGCATCAAGATAGTAATCAGCAAAGAAATTAGCTTTATCTGTGTTGATCTTCTCAAAGCTCTTTGGATATTTTTGTTTAAACAGCAATGCTAAAGACTGAATGGCCTCCATTTTAGATGGGTTCCCTCGAACAGCGTCAATAGCATTCCTTAACTCCCCTTCAAGGGCTAAAGGATGTTTAGGATCTTCAAAATCACCGGGTGTCGGCAAATCTTTGATCCTCTTTTCAAGCATTTCGAAGTTCAAACACTTTTTTACAAGTGCACCCTTTAGAGCCGCCTTGCTTGTGAACTTTTCGCGATAGAGCGTACCATTCCCAGTAACCTTCACCATATAGTGACCAGAAGGGTGGCAAGCGATCTCAACTGTTTCATTCGGGAATACATCGCGGAAAAACGGCACATTTCCGAAGGTACTAATATCCCGCGTCCACCCACGAAGACCTCTAGCAGTATGCATTCGCTCAGCACGAGTCAAAACAGTTTTCGCGGAAACCCTACTCTTTAGGTCCTTAGTAAGTTCCGCCATAACTTGATCGTACTCCAATTTCTTGTTCGGAGCTGTCGCCATCCTTGATCTAACCTTCTCAATCAACTCAAAGTTTTTTGAATCCTCATGAAAAATATTGCTCTCGATTGAATTTTTCATGCTCGAGAAATCTGGAGAACTCAACACATCCTTAATCATCTCAGGATTCGCGTCTGAAATAGCGTTAAGGCGTTGCTCTTCATCTGGTGACACTTCATGCACATCAATAATCGTCTCGTAATTAAAGCGTCGAACTGCGGTGTCTTTGAATTTCCCCTTGTTCTTGTTAAAAATATCGTCATCGTCAACGGCTGCAATCATCATCTTCTCATTATCATTCATGAGAACTTTGATATTCCTACGCTTCATTCCTGATGATTTAGAGAATGTTGTGACGGAATATACTTTTCCTTCTTCAAAGGCAGCAATATCCGGTGAAGGGTCGGTGATTTTCTTTCCATTAGATAGCAATGGATAAAGATGATGACCAATCTTTCGACTCATTAAAATATCTGGCAACGATCTATGTGCACCTTTTCCCTCGAACTCAAAACCAAGTGCTTTCGCTACAGCTGATTGAGCTACAGAGCTTTTTCCGCCTTTCGTTTTTTCTGTGGTGATAATTCCGGCTTTTACGGCATTGTCTGAGATCTTCATAAGTTCGACGTGGGTTTTTGTAACGTAATCACCAAGTCTCTTTCCTTGACGAGCAAAGGCCACGGCAAGAAACCCAGTATCAAACGACACTTTTTGCCCTGCAATGCGAGGTTTTACGCCGTTAACGGTATGCTTTTCAAAGAGATCAATATACTTTTGGACCATCTGGGCTTCAGTAATAGAAGCTTCAGCGTAAGCTTTCGAAAATGGATTAATACCGTTGATCTCAAGTGCTTTTGGACTTGGAGTAACGCCATCTTTAAGTTTAACGTACCCTTCAACCGTTTCAATAAGATCACCATTTTCATCATCAACGGCAGCAGCAAATTCCAGGGCCTGGTCATCAGCCTTATTTGTTCCCGTGGTTTCTAAGTCTGTCCAAATTAACCTTCCCATATTCCTCCCAAACTTCGTCCACCCATAAATAGGGCTGACGTGGATTTTCAGTAAATCCGCCGTTCTAGAACGTGCAATCAACGCCGTAATATGAACACAGAGTTTTAATCCTGATCTTTGATTGCTTTTTGGCGGATTTGTTCCACCAATCCCAAATATTGAACAAACGAAGGGTCTTTTCTTTCATTTGTGTTCTGGCTCCTCGGCCAGCTCGCTGAATTGCCCTGATCGAGCTTTTTCCCCATGATCCAAGATAGACTGTATCGATACCAGGAACGTCTACGGCGATTCCAAAAGACATCGTTCCCACAACAATATATGGTGTTTCTGAAGTCGCGATCTTCTTAAGCTCCGCCATCTTTTGTTTCAAAGATAGCTCGCCCGAAATGAAAAACACTGGGATATCGGTTCGCATATCCAAAAAATGTTTTAAGCAATAGCTTTTATCCTCATCATCGTCTTTGCCGCGATACTGTCCGATTTCATCAATTGCAATGAACACCATGTGACCCTCGGTCGCATCACGATATGCCCATTCAACGATCATTTTGTTACGATCACGATTACGAATGATCCCCTCATCAATAATTGTTCGAGGATCTCGTGAATTCATTAGGCGTTCACTGATGGTAACCGTTTTGCCACCAACATTAATATCCCTCTTGATGTAGAACTTTTCTGGCGCTGGAGAATTGAGGGATTGAAGTGAAACTTTTGCATGAATTCCTTTCTCAATAGCCTCATCAATTGGGAACTCGTAAATCATTTTATTATTAAAGAGCGCGTTTAGGATGCGATCTTCCTGAGCTTGATCACGCCAGTTTGTGGCACTTAAGCCGTACAGGTACGTTGGGTTTGACGCAAGAATAAGATTTCTTGTTAACTTTGCGTATGCACCATGAGATTCATCAATAATCAAAAGATTAATTTTTTCGATATACCAATAAGGAAGATTTGGAATTGAAGCTGCACAAATAATATGAATTGGTTTTTCCCAATTCTTTTCGACAAATCTTTCTAACTGACGCTCTCGAGCCTTATCAATGGACCATTTCCTGTGTTCAGGAGTTCCCTTCTTAGGTTTATCTTTCTTTTGCTGCTTCTTTTGCAGCCAGATTTCATAACTCGAAAGTTCTGGTTGCTCCTCTGTCTGGTCTTCACTTACGGCAGTACTTCGCCTTTTTAGTTCACGACCCACTTCAGGAGGTCTTTGCGGAACATCAATGGAAACATTTTTCTTCCCAAAACAGGAGCTAAGCTCTTCATAAGCGTTCATTTGGGCTAATTCAGTTGGTGTAATAATTAGGGTTGTGGTCTGCTTTTGATTTACGATCAAAGATGTTATGAAAGTTTTTCCACTCCCTGTTGGGGATGATACTTTACCGACCGGAAATTCATCAGTTCCGGCCTCTATATTCTCCTGGTGTTCCATGGCCACTTTGTCGGTGGTCATCATAAGCTTTCGATAGTCAATACGCTCTGTACGAGCGTTAATAACTTCCGTTTCAATTTTAAACTTGCGCTTCATGCGCTCTCGAAAGTGATCCACCATACCCAGTGGGATGCATCTCTTATGAATATAAGAAAGATAGATTATTTCTTGCCTATGATTTTTGTAGGAAATTCTGGCGCAATTATAGACAGATTCCGTATGCTCCGTTTCAAAAAGAAGCTCCGCTTTTGAATTCTTAAGGAGAATTTTAACGGGTTTTTCCACGGCAGCGCCTCTAACAGAGGGGATCCGCCCTCGAATTAACGAGGGCGGAAAGGGGTTAAACTACTTCTTCTTTCCTTTTTTTGGTGTCGATTCTTCAGTTTCATCTGAAGGTTCATTATTCTCCTCAGGATCGGACTTGCTACCTGTTTCGGCCAGAAGTGCGCCGACACCTTTTTTCGCAAGCAATTCAGCACGAAGTGATTCCATGTAGTGAGGATTCTCTTTCAAGAATTTCTTCGCTTGATCACGCCCTTGACCCATACGTTCACCGTTAATTGAGAACCAAGCGCCCGATTTCTCAACGAGGTTCGCTGTCACAGCCAAGTCAAGCACATCGCCTTCTGCTGAGATACCTTCACCATACATCAAATCAAACTCAACTTTCGCAAACGGGGGAGCCATTTTGTTCTTAACAACTTTGACGGAAGTACGATTTCCAGTTACCTCTTCACCGTTTTTGATCGCGCCAACGCGGCGCACATCCAAACGAACTGAAGAGTAGAATTTCAATGCGTTACCACCCGTTGTAGTTTCTGGGTTACCAAACATCACACCAATTTTCATACGAATTTGATTGATGAAAATGACCAGCGTTTTTGATTGATTGATTGCAGCTGTAAGCTTTCGGAGAGCTTGAGACATCAAACGAGCTTGCAGACCTACATGAGAATCACCCATGTCTCCTTCGATCTCTGCACGAGGAACCAACGCCGCTACGGAGTCGACAACTAGTACGTCAATCGCGCCAGAGCGAACAAGTGTTTCAGTGATTTCCAAAGCTTGTTCACCTGTGTCTGGTTGAGAGATCAAAAGATCTTCTGTGTTCACACCCAATTTACGAGCGTAGTTAACATCCAATGCATGTTCCGCATCGACGAAAGCAACAACGCCGCCTTTTTTCTGAGCTTGAGCAATAACAGACAAGCAAAGAGTTGTTTTACCAGAAGACTCTGGTCCGTAGATTTCTACGATACGACCTTTTGGAAGGCCACCGATTCCTAATCCAATATCAAGACTTAATGAACCAGTACTTACTGCCTCAGCAGTATGTAAGACCTCTGTGTTCGCCAGTCGCATAATAGAACCTTTACCGAACTGCTTTTCGATATTGGATACTGCGAGTTCAAGCGCCTTCATTTTTTCGTTGTTTGCTTTATCAGTGTTTGGATTTGCCATCCTAATACCCCTTTTGGTTTTTGTTAATATTCCAATACCTACTTTACCATGTTTCCCATGTTTACCAAGCTATAACCAGGTACGGTCTCAAATTAGGAAATTGTTACATCCACTCAAACTCAAGCTGGACTGGCAAATCCGTAGCTACGACAAATCGATTTGCCCTGAGCCACTGCTCTTTACCAAGATCGTTGATTACAACCACTCGAAGAGCTTCCGGCTGAACACCCTCCACCTTGTAAACTGTGCCTGCCGAAACATGCTCCAGGGCATCCAGGCACTTTACATGGCTTCCGACCGTGATTTCCTTATCGTTTTTATCAAGGACCTTCATGAATCCCTCCATGTGGTCTTAGCCAACATAAAGGGATTTTTGGAAATGAATTCTATAGCATTGGACGGTTGTTAAGACTCTCCAAAAGACTTTTCATAGTGGATTCATCTTCTTTTAAATACCACTCGTACTTTTCAATGAATCTCATCATTTCTTCAAGTCGACTAATGTGTTCTCGAAGTTCATTAAGAGCAGGAACCGAGAAAACTGCTGCATCACGCAAAGACTCTGTAAGCTTAGGGAAACCCATTTCTCTAAGAAACGTATCGGCCTCTCCTGTCCTGAATAGACCTTCACTGATTTTAAGTATGAGTTTCGCCGAGTTAAGCATTCGCAAGATTGTAGCCGACTCTTTTGTTGCAGCATCTTTTACAATGTTTGCCTTTACTAAATGTTCTTCATATAGATTCGCACGGTCCCGAAGTGACTTTTCCATCAGGGTTAACGTATCCACAGGCACTCTCTTATCCTGTATAGTGCTGAAAAAGTCTTCTTGATTATCTAGGAATTTCTTGATCTGAATGTTGATCGTAACGATTTTTGCATGATCAAACTGTGCCTTTTTCATTATGCAACCTTCCTTTCAGTGATTTTCTGCCAAGTCCATCTGGCAATTTCTTCCGATTCTTTGATCGTTGGCCTGTAAACTGCCGATTCCAGATCAGGTGAAACAGTTTTTAACTTCTTTAATTCATCATCTGATAACGCTGATTCAACACTCACACCGATAAACTCGTATTTAGTCTCACGGTTGTTTTGAGACTTTCTTGAAAAAATGGCAGCACGACCTTTTTCTGGACAGAAAATATCAAGACCTTCCGACATGGAATTAGCAAGAACCGATTTAGCATTTGATTCGACTCCTAGGAGCGCTCTCTGTGCAAACCAATCAAGTTCAAGTATTTTGAAAAGGCCAGTTTTCGCAAAAAGAAGGTAGTAGTAGCGTTTCTTAACTTTGTACTTGTCTGAGCCATGCTCTTTTTGAAATGCAGCACTCATCTTGCAAAGAGAACAATTCGGGCCAGCGCATTCATAGAGAGTGATGGCATTAGTATTTGGAATATAGAATCCGTTGTGGACTCTTTTATGAACAAACGGTGATGCTGTTTTCACGCCACGAGGATAAACAAGGCGAAGCAGGTATTCCTGATCTTGCGTGAGACGTACAATTTCGTACTTCTCAAACTCTGCTTTCATGGCAATTAAAACGTCGTTCAAACTCATTATCACACCATTCAAAAATGAAAAAAGCTCCCCATCAAATCAGGGGAGCTCTACAAGAAAAACTAGAACGGAATTTCGTCGTTAGAATCGAAGCTTGGTTCTGGACCGAAATCCTGGAAACCGTATTCGCTCTCTCCTCCGCCTCCGGACTGCTGAGATTCGCCATCACTAGACCCACCCGCAGACGAAGATTTACCAGCCGAACCCAAGAACTTAACACTCACTGCAACAACTTCAGTTGCATAGCGCTTTTGTCCTTGTTGATCCTGCCAAGAACGCGTTACAAGTTTACCTTCAATGTAAACCTGGCGTCCTTTTGCGAGGTGCTTTCCACAGATCTCAGCCATTTTTCCCCAAACTGAGATGCGGTGCCATTCAGTCTTTTCCTGACGCTGCCCCTCCTTCATCCAAGTTTCACTTGTGGCAAGGTTCAATCGTGCGACCATATTGCCATTTCCGAGAGCTTTAACTTCCGGATCAGCCCCTAGTCTTCCCACCAAAATCACTTTGTTCACACTGCTCATAATCTCTCCTTTAATAACTCAGTTTAATTAAGTTAGACTTACTATACCATGTTTACCATGTTTTGCATATTTCCCATGATAACCTCGTTTCAATTTGGGAAACTTTTACCCACTTTCATTTGGGCTCGTATGAAAAAACGTAACTACTCCCCGCTGAATGTACGCGAAGATATCCATTAATCAGATTTAGAATTTCACCCCACTGAAGGTCATGATCAATCGCCAATTCTTCAATAATTGGAGCAAAAAGTTTCCTGAGTTTAGAGGCTTTCCTTTTATCAATCTGCCCTTTGAGAGTGAACACAGGCGACTTTCCTGACGAAGTATAAACTTCTCGGTTTTTCTTGTATTTTCCCTTTAAAATCGAATGCGCCACATATAGTGCAGTAGGGTACTCCTGGACATTAAGAGTATCTTGAATCGCGTCTTCAATGTCGTGCATGATTACTCCTGTTTTTCTCATGCAACATCATCCTCAAAAA
Organism: Bdellovibrio sp. BCCA; assembly: GCF_037996825.1. Lineage (NCBI taxonomy): Bacteria > Pseudomonadati > Bdellovibrionota > Bdellovibrionia > Bdellovibrionales > Pseudobdellovibrionaceae > Bdellovibrio > Bdellovibrio sp. BCCA. The sequence continues at coordinate 186,435 of NZ_JBBNAC010000002.1, forward strand.
GATCGTCCATTCCACCCAGAAAGGAATCAATCTCACCATTTAAAACCTCAGTCGTGTCAGTTTCTGGTTTGGTATTGGCTTGTTGGGAATCAGCGGAGCTAAACATTAGCTCCGCTTTAGGATCCACTTTGTGAGAAATCTTACCTAATGCATCCGCCAGTCCAATAGTGGGATAGTCAAACAGCGACTCTTCCGCGACTGCCAGAAATTCCCGATACTCTTTGACTGTTGGAAGAAATGGTTCAGGCTTCAAATTGAGGTCTCTACGGGGAGTAATGAGCTCCATATTCAACGCAAGCCTGTCAATTTCCTCATCTTTTATTTTCAGGTCGACATTGCTTTTTAGGTATTCTGTAAACTGAGTTCGAACGCTTGTCAGTTTATCGGTGCCACTAATAAATGCAATGATCGCATCTTTAACAAGTTCTTTGCGAATGCGCTTACGAATCGGGGGTATATTGTCAGAGCTGTCGCCACAAACATACTTTTCAAGAATTGTTAGAAGTGCCGTAGTTGTGTCACCTTCGACAAACTCAAAACTTTGAGGATTGATCACTCGTGTATTTTTAGAAATCATTGCCTTAAGATCTGAGTCAGTAGTCGCAATAATTTTTTGCTTATCTCGCAGCTGTGTACACAATGTTGCAATGATGTCGTCAGCTTCTTCTCCTTGGACTTTGTATCGCAATGCCTTGAAGAATCTGAGAGCGGGAAGCATTACCTCTTTAGGATCCTCATCGCCCTTTTTGCGCTTTCCTTTATACTCTCTATAAATAAGAAGCTTCCTGGTGGGCGTGGAATCTACTACGAAACAGATCGCGAACACATCACCGAATCGAACGAACGAACGAATAATCCCTAAACAGATATCGATGAAACGACCTTCTTGATTGGAAGGGGCTGAATAGTATGCCTGATAAGCGATAGCGCTATAGTCTATCAGAATAATTTTCTCTGCTTCATTTAAGTCCGTAGTTATTCTCATGCCAGCCCCTATTTAATAGGCGGCTTTGGGAAGCCTTTAATTTCCGTATTGACCGTATACGCGCGTTCCGGCGATAAGAAGCGGCGGGGATCCAGATTCCACTTAACAGGGTCAACAGAAGTGATATCCAGTCCGTAATTGATCATGCAAGCAGCTGCTGAACCACGACCAGTTGGAGTTTCTTCAATTGGACCATATTCATCACAAACATTGATGACGTTGTTGATAACGTCTGCAATTGGGAGATAGTAGCCGATCAGCTTGACGACACCATTTCTCTGGTTAGTAAAAATGTCATATTCAAGTCGGACAACGAACTGTTCGTCATCGAAATTGATCTTTCCTTTCTCGAGAATGATCAAGAGAGTTAGCGTTAACTCTTCATCCTTAGGGCACACATCGTTAATGATGTGGCCTAAATATCGGTCCTTAAATTTCTTTCCGAGAAGGGTCAACTTTTCTCGCAATTCAGCATTCTTCCATGCGCTGAAATTTTCTTTCGGCACTCGCGGAATGATTGGCTTGAAATCAAATTTGATGTTCTGACATTTCTTGGCCAGGTGTTCCGTGTTAGCCATAAGTTGGGCAACCTGATCTTCACTTAATCCAGTGGTTTTTAGTGCATATTCGAAGATTTGATCCTTACTCTTAAAGCTGTGGGATTCATAAAATCGAACAGTGCCACCAGTGGCATTTTGCGCAATAACGTCTTGAGTAAATTTAAAACGATCTTCCGGGATATAAATAGGAGTTGAAAGATAGGCAGTTACTCCATGTTTTTTGGCTAATTCGAACATTCTTTGATTAACTTTGAGTTGCTTATTGAAACCGTCGTCGACGAACTCTTCGAGTTCTTTACTCCAGCGCTGAGATGTATCCTGAGCAACAATTTCGACATAAAAGTCTTCTTTAAAGGATTCCTTGAACCGTAGAAAAATAGACTCTTCCTCCCCGGTTTCTTCAAGAATATGTTTACCAAAGATAGACATAAGGCATCCCGTACTACAAACCAAGTCACTGGGATCCGCGAGAAGTTCTGTCATATCAATTCGTGCTTTGTAGTACTTGTATTCCTCGCGACCGCCGATGGCTATAAGACGAGAGAGTTTAGAATATCCCGCCTGGTTCTTAGCGAACAACATAAGGCGTGTGTACCTGTTCTCAGAATCTTGATGTCTTTTATTTTCAGCAAGATAGATGTTTGAGCCAAGAATGTATCCAATATCAGTGTTCAAACCTTTACTTTTGAGGTCTTCAAGGTCTGTGATTGCCATGATGTGAGCGGCAAGAGTCATGTTATCTGTGATTGCGAACGCGTTGTGGGAGTGCTTTACCGCAGCTTTAATGATGTCTTTCGGGTATCCAATACCAACACCAATGGAAAACGTCGTGTAGGTCCTTAGGTTCGCGTAATATGGAATTTCTCTAGCCATGACTACCCTGCCATTTTACGTTTACGGCGAGCAGCTTCTTTACTGCACGCCGGGCCTTGAAACGAGAGTATTCCGGATCCACTTTCTCTTCTCAATTCACCAACCAACTGGTTGCCAATAGGAAGAACGACAAAAGAAAAATCGCCATCAACACGCACTTTTCTCATAGGAACCCTCTCTTAGGCTCTCGAATGGTTAAGTAACAAAGACGGAATTTAAGAACTCTTTTTGACGAAGTTGTTATAACTGTATGGATTATCTTCTTTCGGAACAGTTTCTTTCTGGGAAGCAGACTCTGGAGATGGCTCGCACTTTAGAAAATTCTCATATTTAAACATTTCAGCATTATTTACAGTCTGGGACTTACTTAAAAAGCCGCACACATTTCTCTTGGGGGTTGGATCCGTATTGATTTCGACAATTGCTCCACCAATAGTTCTGCGAGTTTTAACGGCCTTCTTTTGGCGTTTGACTTCAAGTTGTTTAAGGCGTTTTTGCTTGTCTTGATATCTTTGCTTCTCTCTCAACAGCAGCTCCTTAATTACCAATTCAGTTTATCTCTAAATACCATCTTTACCACCTTTTTATGTAATATTCATGGTAATCAAGACAACCCATCGAAATCATTCGAGTACGCCCGTTTCACCTTGAGAACTCATAATTAGACTCGCCCCATTGATACTTTTAGGAGCTACGATGAGCCTTTTTTCTAAGATCAAAGCAAAATTCGATTCGATGTTTATTCCGCATCAAGACGTTGTCGACGTGAGCCTATTGAGCTTTCTAAAAGCATGGGCAAACGGATTATTCGATAAAAAGATTTTTCTCGGCTACAACGTCGATACCGGAGAGTTCTGGGTTGAAAATATGAAAGACAATCCTCACGTACTAATCGTGGGCAGCACAGGTACTGGTAAATCTGGTTCAGGGTCTACAATCGTGGCGCTATGGACTCTCATTAACGCACACAGAACAGTAATCATCTTAAACGACGTTAAGAAAGGTGCAGATGACTACAAAGGCATAAAACACCTTCCCAATGTTTATGAGGCAACTCAAACAGCAGGTGCAAGGCTTGGTGTACCACCGGAAGAGATGATCAGAAGGGGTATCGACTTAGCTTTTGCCGAAATTGAGCATAGACAAAATAAATTCAACGAACGTGGCGCCAACGACATTGATTCATATGAAGCCATCACTGGGGAGGAAGTTTCCAGAATCCTTTTAGTATACGAGGAATTCCACGCAATTCCGGAAAAGGTTTTGAACTTTTCAAAAGAATATCAAATTCCTCATACCCCAGCAGCCAAATTCTTCGATATCATGCGTATCGGACGTTCCGCTGGCGTCTATGTTGTGGCGATTTCTCAGTCGGCATTGAAGTCTGACTTCCCTCCTGAAATCGTCTCCAACTTTATGAATAGGATCTTTTTTAAGGTTCGTGCTTCTGAGTCGACGTACATATTTCAAGATCTTCGTGCTGCCATTTTAAACTCGAACATTAAGGGTCGTGGCGAATCTGCCAATCATCCAGTTCATGTACCTTATATGGACTCAACAAAACAAGGTGAGCTGATTCGCTATTATGTTGATGACACTCTCGGATGTACGGCTAAAAACTTTTTCTTAACTCATGAAATCATCGAAAAGTACCTTGGTGGTGAATCACCTAAAGACCTTTATAAGATCAGAAAAAAGAAAGAGATTGCCGAGTCTATTTCAAATTTGGACGGTCAGGCAGTAATCTCAGTACTACATGAATTCATGGGTCATGAATTTGAAGAAGTCGATCCAAACAAAAATATTCAAAGCTACTGTGGCCTCGGAATTGACGAGCAAAGCAGACGTTTTGCGGTATCTTATTGCAATTTCAAGCTGAAACACAAACACGTCGACGCTATGAGAGATGCAGTAAAAGAATTGAAGCTGTCGTATGGGATTATTTACTGTACGGAAGAGACCGTAAGTTCATCGGTTCTTTCTCACGCACTAAGAGATGAAAAAAGTAAGGTCAAGATTCTCGATGCAGGTGACATCGTAAAGATTGCAACCTTGATTGACAATGGCGAATCTGGAAAAGCTTCCGATTTAATCGATTCTATTGCCAATAAGAATGAGAAAGAACGCGAAGAAGATGAAGATCCATTTTATGATGAAGAAGAAAATGGTTTCTTTGGGTATCAGAGCGAACCACCTCAGCGGACAAAGTCAGTTAAGGAAAAGATCGAAACTGGATTCAATCCAAACTTTGAGGTAAAGGTTGGAGAGATCAAGAAAACAACTAAGCGAGGAGTAACTTCTACAAAAGAATTGTCGGATCATATCAATGAGAACACGGTTGTTGATCACGATAAGAAAAAGATAGTTGTTAAAAAGAAGGAATCGCAAACTGAACTGACGAGCGATGACTTCAACAAGTCTTTGCGAAGATCCAGCAAGAAAATCATTACCGAACGACAGAAGAGAGCTGACAAAGATCCTAATAGCCATGGACAGATCCGTACTGAAGATATCGAAGAGTTTCTAAAGGACTTTGGAAATGATTAAAACGGGGGCTAAGCCCCCTTTTGGCCGCCGAAGATGCTGCTGAGAATGTGTCTTTTCTCAACCTTTTCAAAAATTATCACCCTTGATTGAGTGCCTTCTTTACGAACGATTTCAACAACCCCTTCTTCATTTAATCGCTCGAGATTTAAATTCACTGTATTTCGTGGAATATCCAGAGTTGTTTCTATGGTTTTAGAAAAAAACTCAACGCGTGGCTGTCCATTATTCAAATAGGCATGAAGAACACGCGCTAACGGGGTGAGATTTCTATTAAATAGTACCTCAAGAGAAATGTAACGCCTTGTTTCGTCATAATTTGGAGCGTACTTTACTTTCAAAATAGGGCTCCATGTGCGCTTTCCAAGATATTCAAACCCCTTAACCTTTTCGATCAAACCCTTGAGCTTGAGACTCTTTAGTGTGCTCGTAAAAAGACGATCAGAAAGGCCCATCTTTATAACAGCGTCGATATTTGGCTGTGGAACAACGATCAAGAAAAGAACAACAAGACGTTCGTTATTATCAAGATTCTTTAAACATTCACAATCAAAAGCTGCCATGTTGGCTATTAGATTTGGCTGACTCATTGCGCACCCACAATGATACTAATACCCGAAGAAAGATAACTTCCGCCACGATATAGATGCCCAACCTCCATGGAAAGACCTAGAGATAGCGCCCCCATTTTCAGTGTCACAATTCTTCCTCGAAGCGCTACGGAGGGGTGAAAATCACCGTCTCCGCGTTCCTCTTTCAGGTAAGTAACTCCACCACGAATGTCAATTCTAGGTTCAAATGGCATTTCCCAATCCGGACCATATGCATAACCAAAAGAATAGTTGGTTAAACTCCTTTCTGTCGTTGGGAGACTGGCATACGTCACTTGAGATAGAAAGGAGTGTCTTTCAAGACGCTGCTCATTCAATAGAGAAAACTGGGTGGAGGACTTTTCTTCACCACTGAACTCAGCTACGGATATGCCGACTGAATTTTCACTCCATTTCGCAATGAGGTTCTTTGCAATCGCAGTGCTTCCCGAAAACAAGAAGACCAGAATCATAAGACATCTTTTCATAAATACCTCTGTGTGAGCTTTCGTTCAACACAACTCATTAATGTCAAAATGCCGACTTTCTGGTAAAAAATCTTTCCTTTCTCAAAACAATACGCTTCTTTACCGATTTTTTGCTTTTTGCGTACTACCATGTTTACCATGATAACCATGTTACCATTGGTAGTGTAACAACCAGGCCCCAAGATGGGTCGTTTTTGAATCGTTACAGGATGTGAAGAGATGAGCAGACGTAAGCAGAAGTACCTCACCCCAGACCAAGTGATCGATTATATCTATGAGCACAAGGCTGACTATAATTGGGTCAACAAAAAGGTTGCAGCTTTTAATCACAAACGCTTGGACGATTATATCTCAGAGTTTATTATCGGATATCTGAGTGCTTCAAAGAGTAAGCAAATCAAATTCGCTTCCACAGAAGATCTGGGCAAGTATCTGACTCAGTCCATGGTAAATCGGGTCAAGACAGCATACAGGGGCGTTGCTCGTCACAAAAAATTTACAGACCAGTCGCTGCAAATTACTCATCACCAAAAGATTTTGGACATGATTGTCTTCAAATCAGGCTTTGATGTCATCGAAGAACTTGTCGATCTAGCTGTGATCGCTAAAAAAACCTGGAGACCAGCAGTTGCTGAAGAAAATCTAAAGGTGATCATGACAATTCCTGATACAAAGGATCCAAAGGAATTAGAGATATGGTACGAAAAAAGAAAGGCCTTGATTATTCGACTTTACAAAACGTATCGAAAGAAATTCAAACAGAAGAAAGAATCAAAATTTGTTAACCCAGCAGCTGCTGTCGGCATTATAGAAGGATATATCGAATCAGGATCAATTCGATATCCTCAAAAAAAGAATGGTAAAACAAAACAGATCGCTAAGCACGATATCTCGTTTGATTCTTTGATGCATCTTTCGGAAATGGCAGAAAGCCAAGCAGAGAAAATCAGAATGAAATTGAATGAATCCGGCTTCTTTAAACGCCTCACAAGCGGGGGAATTGTTACAGGCAAGGAACGCGTCGAGCTGGAGAGAAAAAACAAGCTCAATGAATTGGTCTCTATTTCAAGAAAAGCCAAAAGCCTCGTGTCCGAAAAAGGTATGACTTTTGAAGAGTTTGATTCTGGATTAGTTAAAAAATTCATCGACCTTTCAAACGATCTGAATTTACATATTGAAACTGTCGATGTTGCCGAGGTTGCTTAACTAGGCAGGATCCTCCAGCTCAATTGTCTCGATAAGAGCGATAATTTCAAGAATCGGGCAAAGAGACAGTTTCTTAAAAAGCTTTCTGATTTCAGGGAGAGTATCACTCTCCCTTCTTCTTTCCACTGACTCTAAGTACAGCTGATATATAGCCTCCGCATACCGCGACTGATTATCGAGAAACTTGTCACAAAAAACCTCGAGTTCATCTGTTCGCCCGGCTTGCCCTAGCATATCTTGAAAGGCTTTTACAAAACGGTCTCCTGGAACGCGATCATAATAGTATAAGAACGCAGCGATGTGTGAGCTTACAATTCTCATTGCAAGTTTTGCCATCTTATCACCCTTGGTTTTGTTCTCAATTATGTTCCACGCTAAGTCAAAGGATCTATCATATTCCTCTTGGTGAAGTTTTTCACTTCGTTGGAAAGACTCAAGCTCCTTCATAGAATCAAATGACATAATGTGCTTCATGTGTTCCTCAATTGTCTTTTCTGTGTTTGACCAAACTCGTTAGCGATAGCTTTTGAAGCATGGCAGCTTCCCATGCCAATCAAGTATTCCTTATTGAATACCAACATCCACATTAAAATTAAAGTCGCTTCGTCAACCGTATCAATTGGATCGTCGTCAAGTATACCTTGGCTAAGCTCGGAATATCGTCCGGTGATATTTTCAAAGTCCTTCAGTGGGCCCCCAGAAGATAAGAAGGCGTAGGTCCTTTGTGTCCCTTCGTAATCCCGATATACATAAACACCGGAGTAAAGAGGGGCTCTTTTGCAATATCCCAATAGATCAAACTTTACGCCATTTGATTCGCAGTATTCGATAGCGGAAGAGAAATGAACCTGAATTTTTTGAACCCTGTGACTCAATTCCAAAGAACGATAGAATGCTATTTTGTACTTTTTTGTTAAAAGGCTTCGCAAGGCCACCAAATCCTTCTTAGCTTCCGCCTTCTCTCGTTTACTGCCGGACTCAAGCGACATTTGATAGGCTGTAAAAGCTAATCGTACTTCGTTTAGCGGAAGTTTCTTAAAAATGGGAAAAGATGTTTGTGCCTTAGACATCACGCGCTCTCTAACATTTTTCCTAATGCTAATGTCAGATCTTGTGTTTTAATGATTTCCTCATAGGTTTTGGGATCCAGGTCATGAGGTGTGGCACCGTTCACCTTAACCACTCTTCTTAACGCATCATTCAGGCATGTCTGAATGAATCTAAGATCATTTCTTAACTCTGCTTCAATTCGTGCCTGCTTCTCTGGATCAATCTTTTTCTTAGATTTCTTTGCCGCTGGTGAATGTTCCAGGATAGTCGTACTCTTTACGGATCTCTTCTTGAAATCCACGAAGATTGTGGTGTGTTTTGCTGTTGAATGTGATTCAGCCATTTTATTTGTTCCTAAGTCTTTGTCTCAGGCTATGTCGTCGATTCCTTTCTGACATTGCCAAGTTAGTTTTAAAAAGTGTGAAGTCAATCAGGCTCACTAAACCCTCTTTAACCCCTGATCTGTAGATTGCTCCGAAAGGATTATTATGACCAAGAAAGTTCACGATGTGAGATTGGAAAGAGTGTTGAAATTCCGGCTCCATCATTCTTTGGAGAAGGGATTCCTCAACAAAAAGAATTGCTGGAATTAGGTAGGTAACGAATTCTCCGGAATCAGATGGATTGTTAACCTCATCACCAGGAAGGTAAAGAAAATCTCCGGCACGGAACATCTCACCAGTAAATTCATCGTAAGTTGGGTTTAAAAGTCTCGCTACGTGCACCCATCCACTTAGAGGGTACTTAATCCTTCTGTCGCGGAATTCTTCAAGGAGTTCGTCTTCCTTCTGAGCGAAGTATCTTTTTATATTAAAAACATTTTTTCTAAAAATTATGTGAGCATCATATCCCGTAGGACTCAACATGCGTGCGATCCCGCCAAAAATGTACATCAAGTTCTCGTCCGGGATTTGTGGCGCAAGAGTTTCAAAGTCTACCGTCAATCCCTCTCGCGGGATGGTAATAGTCAGGTAGCATTCAATATTTGCCACGCGTCTGTGGTTCAACTCGCCTTGGTTCATGATCGCTTAGCTGATAAAGGTCACTTTCGAGGAGAGAAAAATTCACAGAGGCGAAATTATTCAATCAGGCGGGATTATTAACGAAAAACTGTCTCATTCTTCGACACTTTCGTCTCAGATTGAAAATTTGTAATGCTCAATTATCATATTTACCACATTAAATAGCGGTATACCATGTTTCTCATTGATAAACATGGTATCTTCATGATACGCTGAGCATATGAATTTGAATCACCCAAATCGGAGGTGAAGTATGCAACGACTAATTTCTATGATCCTAGGACCCATTTTCTTATTAATTCTCTCATATTGGGCGATCCAGGCATCGTCAGCATTTGCTCTTCGCGATATCCTAGCGTTGTCAAAGGCTAACGCCAATGGCGCATTGTGGTCCATTGCGACGGCATATTTCATCGTCTTACCGATGCATGAAGCTCTGAAGGTTTTATTTAATGCTTACTTGGGAAAATACTTCGGTAAGAAAACTTTTGGTTTCACAAATCTGATCATCGCAATCATTGGACTTTCCTTAACCTGGGCGGTTGCGAAATATATCGGCGTTGGCCCTATGGTAGCAACAGCGATGGTATTCACCACAGCCCTTGCCTCATTAACACTCGGAATGAGTGATATCGTCATTTTAAACCTAATCCCTAAAGTAATTTCTTGGACAATCACAAATTCTCGCCTAAATGGCGCCAGGAAGGCCTTGCTTGAGAAATGCGAAGGGATTATTGGTGAACGCCAGGCAAAGTATGACAACGTCGCTAAGGGCGTTGCTCTTGAGCGTCTGGCAGCGGACCTGTATCGCAGCATGGGCAATAAGGTTTATGAGCAGAAAGACCTGAAGGACATTCTTCCACGATTTGGCGATCAGGGCTTGGATCTCGTAATTGAAAAAGACAATAAGCACTATATCATTCAGTGCAAAAACTTTAAGAAACCCATTACTAACAAACAGGTTCAAGAGCTTTGCGGAGCCATGCAATACTACAAAAGGAACTTCAATATTGTTGGTGGTGTGTTGATCACGACCTCGACCTTTAAGAAATCGGCAACTGATCTTGCTGAACAAGCTGGTATTCAGTTGGTCGATATGCAATCGTTCAGCGCAATGCTGAGACGATATAATGTGGCATAGAAGCCGACTTACGAATCGGACGGCTTCTTCTTTTTAAGCTTCGGAACAATCTCCCCTAAAGAAATGACTTCAACCTCATGGCCTGAGTCTGTTTTTTCAGCGTTAGTAGGCTTTGGCTGCTCAGAGAACGCCTTATTGTATAGATTTACGATCTCTTCGTCATCGTCCTCGTCTTCAAACGGTGCTGCGACCTGATCGTTAGTTTTGTCAATAGACGCATTCACATCTTCAGAATTGAAGTTCGGAGAAAGTTCAATCGCGTCAAAACGCTCTTTGTATGTCTCAGCTTCGAACTTGTCCTTATTTTCTAGTGTCGAGCAATAAACAAGCATTTTTTGAGAACTGAGAGCAATGTCTCCCTTTTCCTTAAACATTGATTCTGATCCACCATATCCATTGTCCTTTAGAGAAATAAAAATGACGTTATGGCAGTTGATTTCTGGTTTCTTTTTAACAGAATTTATCTGTGCTGCGATTTCCTTAGTGATCTTTCTCTCGTTATCTTCAACTACAACGGCATATCGCTTTCCATCCCTTGTTGCGATTGAGTCCAGGAAAAGTGCCGGGTTATTTACTTTCTCTGTTATGAATCCGAAGTTACCAAGAAACTTCTTAATAAAGGTTGTTCGATCAAATGAAGATCCAAATGGCTGACACAATGATTCGTAAACGACTGTCAATGGCTTTTTCATGGTAATAGCTTCGACACCACCATGCTTAAAAGCATCTCTAATTCCATCAGGAGTAAAAGTGAACAAATGTGCATCAAACTCTTTTCCGAACTTTTCATATAGAGCTTCGTAAGTCGATGGATTGATGAGTGGTATTTGAAATAGTCCCTCAGAAGTAGCACAGCGGCCACGCTGCTGTGGTAAAATGTCATTTGCAAGTGGTGCATTGGCGATCTGTGCATCTCCTGATGAGGCGACCCTGAAGGCTTGAATGACGTTTAAGCCAATCTTTAGATCTGGTGGCACGTCTTCAAAACCAAGTTTTTGAGTCAGCAAAATAAAGTAGATTCCATAAGAACGTCCGGCACGCATGATATTCCCCATCTGCCATGCAGCCGTACCTTCTTTGTCCAAATTTCTTTCAAAGTTCAATACTTTTTTATTACGTGAGATGAATGAGAACTCTTCAATGATTATACAGATTCTACTCATCTTCTTTGCTTTCGGATTATACCACATTGGATGCTCGGGGATCTCCGCAAGCACTAAGCCAGGAGTTGCCTCAAGTTTCTTCTTGCGGTCTTCAATAAGCTTCTCTCTTTTTGCGAGCCACTTTTCTCTAATTGCTCCGCCCTTTTCGTACTCAACAACTTTCTTTTCAAACTCTTCCAAATTCTTGCAGCCCCCAGCGGCGGAGAAAGCAAGTTCCCTAAAATTCATCTCCTCATAAGCATAATCTAGTCCTGTGATGAACTTTGAAACTCCAAGAGCAGACTCTCCACCTTCTTCATCATCATTGGTTGTAGATACAGCGGCAGCGAAGTTGTTCTTCTTGAATAGTGGACTGAGATCGCCAAGGCCCTTTTTCGGGTCGATGCCGATAAAAAACGTCCGATCCCCATTAGTAATATCAGCAAGCATCGCTGTTGTTGCACCCGATGTTGATTTTCCTGAACCTGATGTTCCAATACAGGCAAGTCCCGCGACAATTTCAGGGTTTACAACATAGTAATCGCCAAGCTTTTCCGAGATGCCGTAACATAGTTTCCCTCTGAAGAAACCTTCTGCTATCAATTTTTCCAACTCACCAACAGTGAATGAGCGTAATGGAAGTTCAGGAGATAGGTTTTTAGGATTCAAACCTTCCCACAGCGATTGTAGCATTGCTTTTACCTTTTCTCCGGCTTGCACTTCGTGCTCCTTATGAAATTTCATTTACGCATTCAGAGAATAAAATCTCTTCTGCATGATCCATCATCAGTACAATTTGAATCATAACTTCATCTTCTTTTCTGGCCGTTGATATCAGCGGTCGGGCGTACTGAGTGAAGTTATTTAGTTTCTTTCTGACAACACGTCCGTTAATAAGGACCATTGTCATTTTTCCGGTCGTTTCGTTAAACTCAGTGTTATCAACGTCACCGTTTGAACTGTGACTATCTTTCGTTGAAAGATGCACGAATCTGTCAATCATGTATCTCTCGCGAATCTCATTTAGAATCGACTCTCCTTCCGAACACATTGAATCGCGAACTTCTTGTAGGTATCGAAAGATGTTCTTATCTTGCTCGATTGAGGCAGCTATATTTTGGATTGCTCTTATCAATCTTTTGTTTTTTGTTTTGGAAATATTCATCCTTTGTCACTCGTGCCAACATTGAATGTTCGGCACACTCCTTCCATCCATGGAATTTTTGTGTTTGTTCATATCAACGCATTTAGTGAAGAAAGTATGAGTCTGTTCGCCGGAAACGGAGGCAGATAATGATGCGGTTCCCGACTCCCCTGCACAACCATCAAATGGAATGACTGTTTCTGAAGTCGCGCCACTTGGAGCAGTTGCTCCCTTTGGGAAGATTTCTGAGTTGATAAACAACTCGTCGATGTAACGTCGATAATCAGTAACGAATTCGCTCGAGTTAACGACGTAGGTGTGCATGATGCTTGCGGGATAGCCGTTTGGTTTCGATGCACAGTTATGTTTCAATCGATCAAGAGCGCAATGGCCAAACTCATGAAAGACTGTTGAGTGTCTAAGTACTTCTCCATAAGGAGCACCAGCTACCATCACGCCGCGTTCGTCAAAATCGAATGTATCTTTGAAGAAAGTGGTGTCGACAGTTACTAGACGCCCCGTAATTCTTCCATTGATCGTTTTTAAAGAGCATTGAGCGACAACCTGGCCGCCTCCCCCATACCCGAGATCAGCCTCTGCTGTATCAATGATTGAGAGCCTTTGTTTGAGTGCTGTACCAACATAGTCATTTGATTCCAGTTGGAATTTCTCTTTGTACACTTCGACTCTGGGGGCATAAAAATGAATTTCCTCATCGTAAGATCCGCAACCTTGCAGAATTGCAGAAGAAATTAGAAATAATGTATTGAAAAGTGTTTTTCTCATGAGTGCCCTCATTCTTTAAATGGAGAAAGGCAAAAAATGAGTAATGAAAAAAACGATTTAGAAGTTAAATCTTAAAACGATCCATTTTTTGGAGGCTAATTTGAAACCAACAAGATTTCTCGTTGAAGATTCAGCGGTGATGAAATCACTAACCGCATTGATTCTGGAGAGTCCATATCAGCATTCTGTGACTACTCCATATTCAGCGGGCCTTGATGAACCATTGTTTCGTTCTGATTATGGTGGTGTTGTATTTGCTTCTAAATGGAGTCTTTTCTCATTTGTGCAAAATGCACATCCTGATGTGTTCTTGAGAAACAAGATTCAAGCTTCTATCGAAGCCACAAAATTGAAAGTCTATGAAGATTTCGCGAAAGCGAATGATGTTGAATTTAAAGATTCGCGACACCTTGAAGAGAGTGTGCGCAAGATGGATTTAAAGAAGAAATTATTCGGTCCAGATTCACTTACTGAAAGACTCGCTGTCTCTTTAGAGAAGGCCTTATTGGAAAAGCCAGTGGTTTCTTTTCTCAAGGTATCTTTCAATGCAGATAAAGAAGATCTATACTCTTATGAGGTTAAGATTGAGGCCGGATTCAGTTTCGCATTAAATGGCGAAAACCCTTCACTGGAGGAAGGGGCTTGTGTGAGTCACTCGAAGTATGCTTATCCAGATACAGTCATGATGCAAGAAGAACCAGATTCAACTGCCAGAAACATCGCAAGACTTTGTAATGATCTCTGTCTTGGATTGATGCCACGTAAACCAAAGACGAACTTGGTTACGGACTAAGTTCGCTTTTCATTTTTTGAATGCGGATATAGTCGGCAAGATCAGACGCTGTTTCGAGAGAAACTGCGTCTCGAATAGCTTCGACTATGTAGCTCTTAGTGGTAGCCGCAAAAACTTCTTCTGTTGTCAAATCGAAGTTATACAACTCCCTGACCCCTGAAAGATCAGACTCCTTAAACTTAGCGAAGATTTTATCAGCCTGTATGGCCAACGCATTCTTTAATTCTTCCTCTTGGCGTTCTGCTAAGGCTCTTTCAACTTGAGCCTTCTCTTTGGCAATTCTCTCGAAATGAAGTGAAGGAATTGGGATATAGTTTGCTGGCTGACGGAATTCACCTTTTCCTTCTAGATAGTGAGCAAGTAAGCTACAGAGCGATTTTTTAATCCACGGATCCTTAGACTCTGTCGTGATCAACTTATCCAACAAAAGAACTACCTTGTTGTAAACTCTCTTGTTAAAGAGTTCCGTATCAGGATATTTCTTGATCAAAGTAGCAAGATATTCTTCATTCAAATCAAAAATTTGTGTGTTTGACATGAAGGTATTAAGACCCTTGTTGTACGTTCTTGCTGCATTTAACACACCCATATACTTCTTGGCTTCGTAGATGTGTTTAACCTCTTCTCCACTCAAATCAGGCGGAACACGCACAACAACGCATGAGTGATTTGCGCGACGAGAGAATAGATATTCTTCAATAGCACCAATTTCAACAAGTTCTCTGAAATATGACTCTCTTTTGTTCGCGAATGTCTTTTCAGAAATCTGCGTAAGTGCTAATAACTCATCCACAGTAATGTATAAAGTGGTGCTTTTTCCAGGTTGAGCTATTGCCTGAGCTTTACTAGAAATAACTGTGAGTAGCTTTCTTAAAACTCCGGATGGAAGTTGGTTGTACTTCTCGCGACTCATCTTCGCGATTTTGTTTTCTACGATATTTCCAAAAATCTTTTCATTTAGCGTAACGTACAAATATCCATCTTCGCTAGAAGCGCCCATTTTCTTAGCGTAGTAGATTTCGTTTATATAATATCCATCATAAGAGAGTTGCTCATCCTTACCGTTGAAGTAAGTCGTACCAATCACTTTAAAGGTTGTTCTTTTGAGGTGTTCTATATTTCTTCTAATTTGGGAACTTTTCTCGTTGATTCCCATAATCTTCGCTAAATCTTTTATTTTAAACCCCACCGTATTCCAAGCCTTTGGTGGTCTTTTCTGAGACTTCTCGTGATTTAGATCAATCATCTTGGCCATGTCTGATTGATCGCGATCTTCAGCCCACTCAAGAAAGTGAATGTCTTCCTCCTGCTCTTTTTCCATCTTAGAGATCGCTAGGTCCATAATGCCAATCAAGGCGTCTTGAGCTGCGGCTCCAGGAAGCCCTTTTGCTGTACGACTTTGTTCTGAGTTCTTAGATTCGAGGGTTTCAGCTTCCACTCGAATAGTACGCACTCCACCGTTTGGAAGGATGGAGGTGAATTTTGTTGCGACCGCACTTTTGCGATCTGTTTTTCCGAATTGAAAAAGCATAAGGGAGGTATGAATTGCTTCAAAAGAGATCGTGGCTTTTTGCTCTTCAGAGAAGTATTCAGCCTCTGAACCATGAAATAAAGATAGTTGCTGTTTTGGCAGTGTACTAACTTCCATAGGTGTCCCCCTCCCCTTGTATGTAGTAATATTTAACAACAAATAACAACGTACTCACAAAATCAGTCCCTAGTTCGCACAAGTGCTTGTTAATATTGAATTCACAAGTTTCTTAACTCCCAGTGAATCCATCTTCTGCACACTTGTGGTCCATCTTAAGTCCCAAAAAAATCCATCTAAAGACCCAGTGCCAGGTGTGCGTAAGATGGAACATTTTGATCTTTGATTCATGCATCCACCTTGCACACACTGCTTTCTGCCTAAAATTGCACCAAAACACTCGATTCTGGTCAAAATAAAGAGAAAACGCCATCTTACTCACACTGCTCATCCATCTTGTGCACACCATTCTTCAACCTTGCACACACTTGATGCTTTTTTAATGTGGGTGGTGTGCGCAAGATGGAGTGAGATATTTGAAAATTGAACGACCAACAAAATCCATCTTGTTCACACCAACACGCTTTTATCTGAATAGAGTTTCAGTCTTAAGTCGAGAGTTTTAGTGTGAGTAAGATGGAAATTCCTATATGCTCCGCGCAATTACCAGTACTTATTGATGTGTCTTGAAGAGAAAAATCAATCTTGTGCACACCAAATTGAAGGTAGAAGTGCCGTTCGTCAGTTATTGGAAAAACGAAATCCATCCTATGCACACCTAGTGCGATTCCAGTGTGTATAAGATGGATTTTAATGGAGCTTTTTCCGTTGTTTTCATACAGATAGGCACTTTCGTTAATCTAAAATCCATCTTACTCACACCTGCTGGTCTAGGGAGTGTGTGAAAGGTGGAATTTATGGATTGTTTTTCAATCTTACGCACACTCAAATTCATACCTAGTGTGCATAAGATGGAGATTTCACTTAAATCCGATGATCAAAAAAGGGGCTTGTGAGTGGAGCGATGCGGCGTGAATCCATCTTGTGCACACCAATGACTATCAGTCCAAAAATTGGCTTTAGTTTGATCGGCTTTGTAACCCTGACCTCGGTAATGGTGGAGTTAGGTTTAAGCAACATATCGAGTTTTAGCGCTATTGAGAGGTAATTTAGCAATGCCAATGACAAGCTGAAAGGCACACCCGAAGTTTCAGGTGTGCTTAAGATGGATTTAATTACGTTTCTTTGGTGTCGGTGCTTTGAGACTGTATTCGTAGGATGCGTAGTATTTCGAAATGACGTGATCCATGCCTTCTTTCATCAACTCCTGAATTGTAATGCCAGTCGCTGCTGAAATCTTTGGTAGCATTTCGTGATTGTACGCCGTAACTGAATACGTGTGTTTGACATATTTAATCTTTACAGGCTGAAGCGCTAAACCACGCTCCTTGGCCATTGCCAATATCTGTTCATCGGTAAATTGGACAGATGTTTGAGGCATTGAAGGGGGCACGCTTTGAGTTGGCTGTTGGCTCAGGTTGGTCATCGACTGCACTTGAGGGGGCGCCTGTATCTGTGTTGAAGGGGGAGTGCTATTGACATATCCTTCTTCAACGGGCGGCTTCTCAGAGTCGGCAAATGGTTTGCTGAAGGTTATGCCAGATGACTCACCTTTAGAGCCAAAAGCTCTTTGGCGCTGAAGAATTGGATTGTTTTCCATTGATGGTAGGCCCATTCCAGCTAAGCGCTTACTTTCCGGTGAACTCATGCTTGCATCTCCATAAGCTCGGCAACGAACTTTTCGTAGTCTTGCGCCCCAGGACTTCCGGGATCTGAACTAAACACATCTCCACCCACGAAACCAATATCTTCACCAAGGAACGACTTGAATCTCATGTTGGCCAATGATGCTGTATTTCTTATAGTTTGCTTAAACAACTTGCTTGCAACGCCCTGGTTGGATGCGATTTCCTGAATAAGTTCCTTCTGCTTTTTTGAAACTGAAATAGTCTGAGTAAGAAGGAGCTTCGGCTGGACTAAAGCTGGGTTATCATCCATCGCTAAGGCGATATTTTTGTAAATTACTGACAACTCCCCAAGATCAGCATTTGTCGCTTTGCTTGGAATGATAATATCATCAACTGCTCTAAGCACCATATGAAGGAACAAATACGAGTCGGCCCCTGCGGTATCAATAATGATGTAATCGAAGAGATCACGAAGACCGTCAATTTGCCTTTTCAGAAAGAAATTTACATTTTCTCTATTAATTAATGCGGGCTCGTATCCGTTTAAAAAAGGGTGATTTGGAATTAAATGAAGATTATCGGAAACTCCAAGAATAGCGTTCTTCGGATTGTATCGAGCAGATTCTATAAGATTAAGTACAGTGTCGTTTTGTTCAGGATCGGAGTGAACTCCGAAAAACTTACTGGTTGTCCCCTGCTGGTCAAAGTCGATCAGTAGAACTTTTTTATTTTTCTTTGCTAGACCAGCGGACATGTTAACGGCAGTTGTGGATTTACCAGTTCCGCCCTTAGTGTGAGTGATTCCAATTACTATTGCCATGTTGTCGTACCTCGAGATGTAAACCTATCTAAAGTGTATGTACTTTCCCTAGTAAATCAACCTCATTTAACAAGGAAGGTCTAGGTAGTACATTTCGTAAGCACACCATGCTTGGGGTGAACAACCTATCCATCGTAGACAGTAGGTGTGACGGGTAAGGTGGGTGTGCCACACCAATCATTACCATCGAGATAACACTAACGAGGCAACATCGCTCTGGTGTTGAAATGTGGTATTGAAAATACGGTGTACTCCGAAATCAACACCAGTTTTGGTGTTGATTGTTGGTGTTGCTGAGGCGGTGTTGATTCTGTGGTGTTGAATTTGGAAGCTTTTTGAAGTTTCCGGCACCTATACATCGTCCAACAAGATGTCTCGTTATAGGGCATTCTGGAGCGAATTCGAGAGAGAAGGACTTTTTGGTATGCGTAACATAATGGTTTGTGTTTTCTCACTATTCCACGAGCGAAATCACTGTGGCAAATATAAAAGAAGATGGGGAGTTACGAATAAGAAACTGAGTGGGCGATTATTGAATGGAGATCTACTGAATGACGAAAGGTTCTGCTTCATTTTTCCATCTGGAATGAATAGACTGCCAATTCCGCCAAAAAGAGGGTCAGAAATGGATCATGAAAGACGAAGTACGAAATGGCAGCTGATGATTGGCTGCTTAATTTTAGGTGCCCTGATTGCCTATTTTCTTCAGTAGAATATTAGCCTGGATTCTTACGATTAGCTTGTGGGACTCTTTTCGTTGGCAATATGGTGATCAGCGGCTTGATCGTAAGGATCCCAGTCATAATCGTGCAATTCTTTTAAATATCGTTTTGCTTCTAAGGCGGGGAGTGAGCGGTGTCCACCGGGGCTTTTCTCAGCATAAAAATCACCTCTATCAATAGCTCTTCTTATTGTGTTTTCTGAGTCTCCGGAAAGCTTTGCTAGCATAGGTACAGAAACCCAATCACTATCCTTCGAGGTTGCGTGCCTAATAAATGATGCCTTCGGATAATCTCCGTTGGAGCCTTCGATTCTCTTTAGTTCCTCATTCATTTTTGCCCAGGCTTTGCCTACGCATACTGCAATTCGCATTAGAAATGCGGAGGAAATTTTCCCATCTTTAGGGAACGGTTCAACGATAGTGACCTGAAGATCAGGGCAGGTGACAGCCAAGTATCCTTGGGTTTGTTTTAAGACGATAGGGTAAGAGAAAATTGAAGGCCTTCTTTTCATCAACAATCAAATCATAACTCAGTGTTAGATTCGGCGACACCAAAAAAACTTCCAAAACTTCCACGTTTTTGGCCACTTAACTACGCCGCGTAATATGCAACATAGCTCCAGTTATGTCGCATTGGATTTCGTACTATTTTGTAGGACAATCATACTACTTTGTAGAACGGTCTTTAAATCGGATTTTAGGACCGCTGAGACGAAACAGCTTTGAGGATTCCACGATGGATAAAATTGATAGCTCAACAACTAGCTTGTCGACGACCGACTACGCCCATTCCTTTCAGCGTGAAAATCTGCTGATAAAGCTATGGATAAATAGTTTCCCTTCTAAAAACACCCAAGACGTATACTCGCGGTATTTAAAGCTGTTCACTATTACGATGAAGGTCCAGTCACTCCGAGATGTGCGAACTTCTCACATAAACGTGTATTTAAGAATGATGCTTGCTACAAAGTCACAAAAGACAGTTTCTCTGTACAAGGCAGTTCTTGGGTCCGCTTTCTCATACCTAGAAAGTGTCGATTACATACAAGTGAACCCTATCGCTAAGGCAATGAAAGTTTCCGTGCCAAAAAATGGAATTTATAAGATCTTTTCCGTTGAAAATTCCAAGCAGATTATAGATGCAGCTCACGCCCAAGATAAAGCCATGATGATATTTCTGTATTTTACGATGGCGAGAATTAGTGAATTAATTAATCTCACGATGGCCGACATTATTGTTGATACCAATTGGGCCACAATCAAAATTCGTGGTAAGGGAGGTAAGCTCAGACGGGTCAAGATTCCAATAGAGGTTTATTGTAAAGCGATGGATGCGCTCTATGAAGAAAGATCAAAGATCAGTAACGGAGTAATAAATCCGAACGATCCACTTTTTATCTCTTCTAGACACACTAAATTATCTCGAAGCCAGACGTGGAGGCGTTATAAAGGTGTGATAAAAGCAGCAGGTCTTCCATCTCAAATTGCGCCACACTGGTCTCGGCATAGCGCTGTTACTCATGTATTAAAGCGTGGAGCCTCATTAAAGGCGACCAGTGAAATGGCGGGACATGAGTCTATTGAGGTGACTGCCTGGTATCAGAACATCGATGACGAAACTCCACCAAGCAGCTATCTGAGCGCTGGCATTTCTGATTAGGCAGCTTTTCTTTTCTTATTCTTGGCTGCTTTTTTAATTCGCTCACTCAAGTTCTTCTTTGAGCAAGTAATTTGAAGGATCATTTCACAGAACTCAGAGTAAGTAAGTGAGTTGCGGATATCCTCTGCATTGAATTCATAAACGATAGTGTCTTCGGTTGCTTTTATGGAGCAGGCAGATGAAACACCAGAAAATGCGGACTTGCCACCAACGCAAGTTCCTTGATTCATGTAGTTGTGAATAGCACCTTTAGCAAATACTGCAACTTGACCACGAGCAATCAAGTAGATTGATTTCAGCTTTTCACCCTCACGGATAAAAACCTTACCTTTTTTGATTTCTATCTTTTTGTTTGCCACATTGCTGAGCTTAAACTTATTTAGGAGCAATTCATCTTCTTGTGATTCATGGTCAACTAAGTCTCTCGGGGTGGTTGGAGAATTTAGGCGCTCTATTATTCGAGAATATAATATAGATCGTGCACCCCTTGCGCCCAATTCAAGTTTAATGACGTCTTCCGAAATTGTCATGAGTTCATCATCCGAAAAGCGGATATCAAAGTTCAAAAATGAAAACTGATCTAGGAGAGATTTCAACTCTCTAGTTTTAATGATTTCGAACATGTCGCGAATCGACAGTGGAGTGAGTTCAATTAAATTATGGAGTCTGCCAAGAAGTTCTTTCTTCAGTCCGCTATTCATCAAAAAATCTCTTTGATATCCAGAAACTTTCTTTTCGGCCTCCACCATCTGGATGCCAATTGTTCGACCGGAGGATTCTTGCTCTGCATCTTTTACGAATTGAAATGATCCGGCAGCGATAACCATCATGTTTTTAGTATTGAGCTTTCCGGCTTCAGTGGGAACTATTGTTCCTTCGATGATTCTTAGTAACTCAAATTGGATCTTTTCATTCGCTGATACGTCACCAACAGAAAGACAAAGTTTGTCGATTTCATCAAGAAAGAGAACGCCTCGTCCAAGCTCATGAATGTCTTCAAAATGAGCTGTGGCAATTTTGATCGCGTCTTCGATGGAATTACCTTTAAATCCAGCAGATGAAAGCCTGGAACAATCTACGTGAACAAATGGAATGCCGATATAGGAAGCTAAAGCTTCAGCAATCTCAGTTTTTCCGGATCCTGTTGGTCCAACTATGATGGTATTTATTTTCTTTTTGGAATAGTCTTCATCAAGACAATTCATGATGTGCAATTTCAATGCAAGCGCAGCGCGAGTCTTAGCGTCGCTTTGACCCTTGATTTTACTATCAAGGAACGCGATCAAATCTAAGTGATCGTCGTCATATGCTGTACTTTGTTTCAAAATAGCAGACATGTCCACACATCCTAGTCTTATCCACCACTACTATCAATACGCTTATCGAACAAATACAGTTTTGTTTTAGGGGTAAATTGCAAAAAGACCTCTGATTTGTTCTTTTGTCCAGAACGAAGTCAAAGGCCTGTTAAGGAAATATTATTGAAAATCGTCGAAATTATCCGCGCCCGACAATCTCACCAATGTTCGGCAAGATTTTTCGTGCTTCATCGTGCAACTGAATGCTCCAGAGTTTTCGCGCTAGTTTCTCATCACCGATATGACCTTTATCAGCTATGAACTCGATATAGTCCTCAATTTTGTCAAATCTTCGGAGTTGATTCATGTAGTGGAGCCTTGTCGCAAAATCTGCTGGGCTTGATGAATACGCAGCAGCTTCATAAGGAGACAAATAGTTCCTGACGATCTTGAATTTGTTTTTACTCTTCAAAATATACCGAGAGAACACCCTAACGACTTTTCCA